>NZ_VMSE01000003.1 GCF_009858335.1 Methylovorus glucosotrophus | reverse complement strand
CTGTATAATGCGCACCTCTCAACGGAAACGTTGATGAGTGAAAGCGAAGTAAGAAGTACCTGCTCTTTAACAAACTGAACAATCGATAGGTGTGAGTGCTTGTGGTTTTGTGAAGTCGGCCCGGTAATGCCGGGTGACACTCAAGATACATAAGTGCTTAACACCTTGAATGAAACTTTGTAGAAATACCTAGATTCATTTGAGAATTAAGCCAAGCGACATACCGACCCCTTTATTGGGGTCACAAGTAATAGTTGGGAATTAAACTGAAGAGTTTGATCCTGGCTCAGATTGAACGCTGGCGGCATGCTTTACACATGCAAGTCGAACGGTAACAGAGAGAAGCTTGCTTCTCTGCTGACGAGTGGCGAACGGGTGAGTAATATATCGGAACGTACCGTATTGTGGGGGATAACTAGTCGAAAGATTAGCTAATACCGCATACGCCCTGAGGGGGAAAGTAGGGGATCTTCGGACCTTACGCAGAACGAGCGGCCGATATCTGATTAGCTAGTTGGTGGGGTAAAGGCCCACCAAGGCGACGATCAGTAGCTGGTCTGAGAGGACGACCAGCCACACTGGAACTGAGACACGGTCCAGACTCCTACGGGAGGCAGCAGTGGGGAATTTTGGACAATGGGCGCAAGCCTGATCCAGCCATGCCGCGTGAGTGAAGAAGGCCTTCGGGTTGTAAAGCTCTTTCGCAAGGAAAGAAAACTTACTCGCTAATACCGGGTGAGGATGACGGTACCTTGATAAGAAGCACCGGCTAACTACGTGCCAGCAGCCGCGGTAATACGTAGGGTGCGAGCGTTAATCGGAATTACTGGGCGTAAAGCGAGCGCAGGCGGTTTTGTAAGTCAGATGTGAAAGCCCCGGGCTCAACCTGGGAACTGCGTTTGAAACTGCAAGGCTAGAGTATGGGAGAGGGGGGTAGAATTCCACGTGTAGCAGTGAAATGCGTAGAGATGTGGAGGAATACCAATGGCGAAGGCAGCCCCCTGGCCTAATACTGACGCTCATGCTCGAAAGCGTGGGGAGCAAACAGGATTAGATACCCTGGTAGTCCACGCCCTAAACGATGTCTACTAGTTGTTGGTGGAGTAAAATCCATTAGTAACGCAGCTAACGCGTGAAGTAGACCGCCTGGGGAGTACGGTCGCAAGATTAAAACTCAAAGGAATTGACGGGGGCCCGCACAAGCGGTGGATTATGTGGATTAATTCGATGCAACGCGAAAAACCTTACCTGGCCTTGACATGCTACTAACGAAGCAGAGATGCATTAGGTGCCCGAAAGGGAAAGTAGACACAGGTGCTGCATGGCTGTCGTCAGCTCGTGTCGTGAGATGTTGGGTTAAGTCCCGCAACGAGCGCAACCCTTGCCAATAATTGCCATCATTTAGTTGGGCACTTTATTGGGACTGCCGGTGACAAACCGGAGGAAGGTGGGGATGACGTCAAGTCCTCATGGCCCTTATGGCCAGGGCTTCACACGTAATACAATGGTCGGTACAGAGGGTTGCCAACCCGCGAGGGGGAGCCAATCCCAGAAAGCCGATCGTAGTCCGGATTGCAGTCTGCAACTCGACTGCATGAAGTCGGAATCGCTAGTAATCGCGGATCAGCATGTCGCGGTGAATACGTTCCCGGGCCTTGTACACACCGCCCGTCACACCATGGGAGTGGGTTCTACCAGAAGTAGTTAGTCTAACCGCAAGGGGGACGATTACCACGGTAGGATTCATGACTGGGGTGAAGTCGTAACAAGGTAGCCGTATCGGAAGGTGCGGCTGGATCACCTCCTTTCTAGAGAAAATCCGAAGCTGCAAGCATTCACACTTATCGGTTGTTCAAGAGCACATCAAGGAATGGCCTTAGAAGGGTCTGTAGCTCAGCTGGTTAGAGCACCGTCTTGATAAGGCGGGGGTCGTTGGTTCGAGCCCAACCAGACCCACCAGATTCACCCGAGTAGGGGGATTAGCTCAGCTGGGAGAGCACCTGCTTTGCAAGCAGGGGGTCGTCGGTTCGATCCCGTCATCCTCCACCACTACCTTGATGAAGAAGTTAGAAATAAGTGCAGGTTGCTGTATTTATTTCTGGCTTTTAAAGCCGGATTGATCTTTAACAAAATGGAAGAAGTAAAGAGAACACAGGAACTTTGTGATGAGGTTCTGAGTGTTCAAATGGGTAATTGATTGCAGAAATCAAAACATTTGAGCTCGTTTAGTTCGAAAGAAATAAGCGGATTCAAATAAGTTGCTTTAGAAGCAAGCCTATAGCGGACCGACTACTACTCGTTGGTCACGAGATTTGAGTTTAAAAGGGCTCAGGTTTTAACGTTATAGGGTCAAGCGAATAAGTGCATGTGGTGGATGCCTTGGCGATTACAGGCGATGAAGGACGTGGTAGCCTGCGAAAAGTCTCGGGGAGCTGGCAAATAAGCTTTGATCCGGGAATGTCCGAATGGGGAAACCCACCCGCAAGGGTATCGCTCTCTGAATATATAGGAGAAGCGAAGCGAACCGAGTGAACTGAAACATCTAAGTAGCTCGAGGAAAAGAAATCAACCGAGATTCCGGAAGTAGTGGCGAGCGAACCCGGAAAAGCCTGTTATTTTTAGCAGACGCGATAGTAGAACGGAATGGAAAGTCCGGCCATAGCGGGTGATAGCCCCGTATACGAAATCCCGTTTGTGGAACTAGGATAACGACAAGTAGGGCGGGACACGTGAAATCCTGTCTGAACATGGGGGGACCATCCTCCAAGGCTAAATACTCGTAATCGACCGATAGTGAACCAGTACCGTGAGGGAAAGGCGAAAAGAACCCCGGGAGGGGAGTGAAATAGAACCTGAAACCGCATGCATACAAACAGTGGGAGCCTCGTAAGGGGTGACTGCGTACCTTTTGTATAATGGGTCAGCGACTTACATTCAGTAGCAAGCTTAACCGATAGGGGAGGCGTAGCGAAAGCGAGTCCGAATAGGGCGATAGTTGCTGGGTGTAGACCCGAAACCAAGTGATCTATCCATGGCCAGGATGAAGGTGCCGTAACAGGTACTGGAGGTCCGAACCCACTAATGTTGAAAAATTAGGGGATGAGCTGTGGATAGGGGTGAAAGGCTAAACAAACTTGGAAATAGCTGGTTCTCTCCGAAAACTATTTAGGTAGTGCCTCGTGTCTCACTCTTGGGGGTAGAGCACTGTTATGGCTAGGGGGCTCATAAGAGCTTACCAAACCATTGCAAACTCCGAATACCGAGAAGTGCAATCACGGGAGACAGACCATGGGTGCTAACGTCCGTGGTCAAGAGGGAAACAACCCAGACCGCCAGCTAAGGTCCCTAATGACGTGCTAAGTGGAAAACGAAGTGGGAAGGCACAGACAGCCAGGAGGTTGGCTTAGAAGCAGCCATCCTTTAAAGAAAGCGTAATAGCTCACTGGTCGAGTCGTCCCGCGCGGAAGATGTAACGGGGCTAAGCACGTAACCGAAGCTGCGGATGCATATTTATATGCATGGTAGGAGAGCGTTCTGTAGGCCTGCGAAGGTGTTCTGTGAGGAATGCTGGAGGTATCAGAAGTGCGAATGCTGACATGAGTAGCGATAAAGGGAGTGAAAAGCTCCCTCGCCGAAAGCCCAAGGTTTCCTGCGCAACGTTCATCGGCGCAGGGTGAGTCGGCCCCTAAGGTGAGGCAGAGATGCGTAGCTGATGGGAAACAGGTTAATATTCCTGTACCTCAATGTAATGCGATGTGGGGACGGAGAAGGTTAGGTCAGCCATCTGTTGGAATAGGTGGTTTAAGCGTGTAGGGAGATCCTTTAGGCAAATCCGGAGGGTCAATTCTGAGGCGTGACGACGAGTGCACTTGTGCACGAAGTGATTGATACCAAGCTTCCAAGAAAAGCCACTAAGCTTCAGTTATATTGAGACCGTACCGCAAACCGACACAGGTGGGCAGGATGAGAATTCTAAGGCGCTTGAGAGAACCCGGGAGAAGGAACTCGGCAAATTAGCACCGTAACTTCGGGAGAAGGTGCGCCCCGGTAGGTTGTAGAGATTTACTCTCGAAGGCCGATGGGGTTGCAGTGAAAAGGTGGCTGCGACTGTTTAATAAAAACACAGCACTGTGCAAACACGAAAGTGGACGTATACGGTGTGACGCCTGCCCGGTGCCGGAAGGTTAAATGATGGGGTGCAAGCTCTTGATTGAAGCCCCGGTAAACGGCGGCCGTAACTATAACGGTCCTAAGGTAGCGAAATTCCTTGTCGGGTAAGTTCCGACCCGCACGAATGGCGTAACGATGGCCACACTGTCTCCTCTCGGGACTCAGCGAAGTTGAAATGTTTGTGAAGATGCAATCTACCCGCGGCTAGACGGAAAGACCCCATGAACCTTTACTGTAGCTTTACATTGGACTTTGACAAGATTTGTGTAGGATAGGTGGGAGACTTTGAAGCAGGGACGCCAGTTCTTGTGGAGTCAACCTTGAAATACCACCCTGATGTTGTTGAGGTTCTAACCTAGGTCCATTATCTGGATCGGGGACCGTGTATGGTGGGCAGTTTGACTGGGGCGGTCTCCTCCCAAAGAGTAACGGAGGAGTGCGAAGGTAACCTAGGTACGGTCGGAAATCGTACTGATAGTGCAATGGCATAAGGTTGCTTGACTGCGAGACGGACAGGTCGAGCAGGTGCGAAAGCAGGTCATAGTGATCCGGTGGTTCTGTATGGAAGGGCCATCGCTCAACGGATAAAAGGTACTCTGGGGATAACAGGCTGATTCCTCCCAAGAGTTCATATCGACGGGGGAGTTTGGCACCTCGATGTCGGCTCATCACATCCTGGGGCTGTAGCCGGTCCCAAGGGTATGGCTGTTCGCCATTTAAAGTGGTACGTGAGCTGGGTTTAAAACGTCGTGAGACAGTTTGGTCCCTATCTGCCGTGGGCGTTGGAAGTTTGAGGGGGGCTGCTCCTAGTACGAGAGGACCGGAGTGGACGGATCTCTGGTGGACCGGTTGTCATGCCAATGGCATAGCCGGGTAGCTAAATCCGGAAGAGATAAACGCTGAAAGCATCTAAGCGTGAAACTTGCCTCAAGATGAGACTTCCCTGTGCTTTAAGCACACTAAAGAGTCGTTCGAGACCAGGACGTTGATAGGACGGATGTGGAAGTGCAGTAATGCATTAAGCTGACCGTTACTAATTGCTCGTGAGGCTTGATCCTATAACCTTGAAACTTGAGTTCAAGGTTGCTCTAAAGCGCAATCAATACGCATACTTTACTTCTTCTGTTTTTTAAAGACGCTTGTCTGCAAGGACAAGGTCAGCGTGTTCGAACGAACATGCAAAGCTTAACAGGGCTTGAATGCACCATCTCAAGCACTACCGGTTATGCTTGGCGGCCATAGCGAATTGGAACCACCCCTTCCCATCTCGAACAGGGCCGTGAAACGATTCTGCGCCAATGATAGTATACTTCTCGTATGCGAAAGTAGGTCACCGCCAAGCTTCT
>NZ_VMSE01000002.1:300000-579323 GCF_009858335.1 Methylovorus glucosotrophus | reverse complement strand
TCACACCTATCGATTGTTCAGTTTGTTAAAGAGCAGGTACTTCTTACTTCGCTTTCACTCATCAACGTTTCCGTTGAGAGGTGCGCATTATACAGCGCTTAAACGTTTCGTCAACAACTAAATTCAGACTCGTTTATTTGGTTGCGGGGACAGGATTTGAACCTGTGACCTTCGGGTTATGAGCCCGACGAGCTGCCAGACTGCTCCACCCCGCGTCCGCTTCGTCGCTTCGTTATGTACGTTGCGTCGAGAGGTGAGACTATAGCAAAGCAGAAACGACACTGTCAACGCTCTTTTGAGGTTTTCCACTAAACTCCCGCATCCCCTGAAGCGGCGCCAAATGCCATTTCCTTAATAATCAAGGAGATCAATTGCTCTTTGCCCAATACGCGGTTTTAGGGATTTTTTAGCCAGCCGCCGCGTCTTTCAACATCATCCGGACTCTGACCAGATCTGCCGGGGTATCTACCCCGGCAGCGGGAGCATGCGCAGTCTCGGCAACACTGATCTTATAGCCATGCCAAAGCGCCCTTAGCTGCTCTAGCATTTCAGTTTTCTCCAGGGAACAAGCTTCAAGAAGACTATATGCATTAAGGAAACTCACCTTATATGCATAGATACCTATATGCCGGTATGCCACTATGTCATCTGGTGAAGACTCGCTCTGGAAAGCATCGCGAGCATAAGGAATAGGAGCGCGGCTGAAATAAAGCGCGTGCCCATCCTTATCGGTCACCACTTTGACGACATTGGGATTGAATATCTGCTCACGATCATGAATGGCATGACATGCCGTTGCCATGGCTGCTTCTGGATGATCGCGCAGGTTAATCGCGACTTCTTTAATCAATAGCGGATCGATCAGCGGCTCATCGCCTTGCACGTTGACGACTATCGTGTCATCACTCCATCCAAAATGTGCCGCCACCTCCGCAATACGATCGGTTCCGGAGGGGTGATCCTCTCTCGTCATGATGGCCTGATATCCATAAGACTCTACCGCTTGCAGGATATCGGCATGATCCGTCGCCACAATCACCTGCTCAGCGCCACTCTGCAGGGCGCGCTCAACAACCCAGATCACCATCGGCTTGCCGGCGATGTCGAGCAAAGGCTTGGCGGGCAGACGAGAGCTGGCATACCGTGCGGGGATGACGACATTGAATTTCATGTTCAGACTTCTTCCGCGTCCGCCAAGCGCCGTGCTTCTTCCTCCAGCATGACGGGAATGCCATCACGTATGGGATAGGCCAGACGGCAAGGCTTGCAAACAAGCTCTTGTGCTTCTTTTTTAAATACCAGAGGGCCCTTGCATACGGGGCACACCAGGATGTCGAGTAATTTTGCATCCATATCAAACTCCTAATTTACTGAGAACATGTGGCAGAAATGCAGGCGAAAGCTCGGCTTCAACAGGCATCACCCACCAGTTGGGTTGCGCAAAGACGGCACACTTCACGGCATCTTTCTCGGTCATGATGACGGGAACATCATCATCAAATGCCAGCTGCGAAGCCTCAAAGCCATGATGATCCGGAAACGGGTGCTCAATCACTTCAAGTCCGGCGCTTTTCAATTGAGTAAAAAAACGCTGGGGATTGCCGATACCGGCCACAGCGTGAACAGCCTGACCTTCAAACACCTTTAGCGCACATGTAGATGCAGGTGATTTGAGGTTATACAGTTGATGGCTTACCAGTTGCATATAAAAGCCAGCCTCATCGCCATTGGCACCGTTCATTACCACGGCATCCACCTCGGACAAGCGCGCCACCGGCTCGCGCAACGGGCCGGCCGGCAATAATCGACGATTGCCAAACAGGCGGGCGGCATCCACCACCGCAATTTCAATATCGCGCTGCAATGCATAATGCTGCAGGCCATCATCACTTACGATCACATTGCACTCCGGAGAATTCGCCAGCGCAGCCTGTGCCACTTTGGCACGCTCGCGTCCAATCCAGACGGGGACCTGCGTGCGTTGCGCCATCAGCAGCGGCTCATCTCCCACAATCGCCGGATCACTGCCAGGCTGGACCTGCCTGATATCTACAAGATCGGCGTAGGCGGCATAGCCGCGGCTTACAATCAAAGGATGAAAACCCGCTGTTTGCAATTGCTTGACCAGCCAGATGACGAGGGGCGTTTTTCCTGTCCCGCCCACACTGATGTTGCCGACCACGATCACGGGCACGGGCAGGCGAAATGAAGGGAGAAGGCTATATTGATAGGCTAGGCGCCGGAGACTGCTTAAAGCAGCAAAAAGCCAAGATAAAGGAATCAGCAGCAGATGCCAGACGCCGGTACGTGTCCATTGTTGCTGGATAAAGGTAGCCAATTTCGCCTTCATCGGGCTCAGGCCTCGCTTACACAGTACAACTTAGTGAAACTGCTTTTGATACAGCTTGGCATAATAGCCATCCTGCGCCAGCAAGGATTGATGATTACCGCTCTCGACAATCCGGCCATGATCCATCACCAGAATGCGGTCTGCATTTTCAATAGTGGACAGACGGTGGGCAATCACAATGGTGGTCCGATTGCGCATCAGTTCGTCCAGGGCTGCCTGCACATGTTGTTCGGATTCGGTATCGAGCGCGGAAGTCGCTTCATCCAGCAGCAAAATCGGAGCATCCTTCAAAATCGCACGGGCAATCGCGAGGCGCTGGCGCTGGCCGCCAGACAGGCGAACACCGCGGTCGCCAATCTCACTTTGCAGGCCCTCGGGCAATTGCTGGATGAACTCCCATGCATGCGCCGCCTTGGCTGCGGCGATGACATCCGCCTCCGACGCATTACGCAACACACCGTAAGCAATATTATTGAACACGGTGTCGTTGAACAGAATGACATCCTGGCTCACCAGTGAGAATTGTGCCCGCAGATTATGCAAACTCATCTGCCGGGTATCCAGACCATCCAGCAGCAACTCGCCCTGCTGATATTCATAAAAGCGCGGCAGCAAATTCACTAACGACGTTTTGCCGCCACCAGAACGACCCACCAGGGCCAGTTTTTCACCGGGGTTTACCGTGAAGTTGAGATCACTCAAGGCGGCGCGCTTGGCATTCTCGTAATGCAATTCCAGATGACGAAACTCGATCAAGCCGCGCGCGCGTCCAATTTCGCGCGTGCCTGTATCTACCTCTACCGGCGAATCAATCAAGGCAAACACACTTTCCGCGGCCGCAAGTCCGGTCTGGATATCCTCATTCATGCCGGTCAGGCTTTTAATAGGCGCGATCAGCATCAACAAGGCGCCAATAAAGGCAGCAAACTCGCCTGCGGTAAAATTGCCAATGGCGTAGTAAACCACCAGCCCCAGCGCCAAGCCCGCCAGCACCTCAATCACCATACTGTTAAGGCTGGACAGGCGCGCCATCTTGATCAGGGTATAACGGTTGCGCCCGGCCACTTTGGCAAAACGCTGAAACTCGTAATCGGCACCGCCAAAAATCTTGACCACACGCTGACCGGACACAGCCTCTTCAATCACCTGCGTCAAATCGCCCATGGACTCCTGCACCACACGGCTTGCCTGTCGCAGCTTGGGCGTCATGATCTTCAGGTAAAACACCATCAATGGCACCACAATGACGAAAATCATCGTCAGCTTCCAGTCGAGGTAGAGCATGTAGCCCACCATGCCGATAATGGTCAGGGTATCCCGCACCGCCGCCACCGCCACATTGGTCGATGCCTTGGCAATCTGCTCGGTATCGTAGGTCAGCTTGGAGGTCACCATCCCGGCTGAATTCGCATCAAAGTAACTGACCGGGAATGCCATCAAACGGCGGAAGGCATCCAGACGCAAACTTTCGACCACGCGGCGCGAGACCCAGCGCATGCCAAATGCAGAGACAAATCCGGCAAACGCGCGCAAGGCCAGCAGCCCGAACAGCATCAAAGGCAGCAATGCCAGCTTGGTGCTGTCGCGCTGGACAAAGCCCTCATCCGTCACCATCTTGATGGTTGCCAGAAAACCGGTATTCGTCGCTGACAGCACGACCAGGCCCAGAATGGTGAGCGACATGGCTACCCAGAATTTACGGGTATAGCCGAGCAATCGCAGATAAAGGGTTCTGGCGTTATGCTCGGAAGCAACCGGGGCTCGGCGGGAGGATTTTTTGGACATAAATCTCAGGGACTGTTAAAAGGTTTGCCCGCCAAATGGCGGGCAAACCAGGATAGTGGAGTTACCCGAACAGGTAAACGTGCGTCAGAATCAGGAGCCAGACTTTACCTGTGTCGCAAAGTTGATATGAGTATAGTTTTCCTGCCGCGCGGCTTCCATGACATTCACCACAGACTGGTGGGTGCTGTTGGCATCGGCATTGATCACAATGGTTGGCTCCTTGCCGTTACCGACGGCCTGCCGCAATGCGATGCCAAGACCAGCCACGCTGGTATCGCTCACCGGCTTGTCATTCACCACATAATGCCCGCTGGCATCAACACCTACATTCACGATCAGCGGCTTTTGTTCTGGCGGCGTTGCCTCTGCAGTAGGCAGGTTGATCTGCAACTCACTCACGCGCGAGAACGTCGTGCTGACGACCAGAAAGATAATAATGACCAGCAACACGTCGATCAACGGCACCAGATTCATTTCCAGATCTTCGTGCTTTTTTCCGCGTTGAAAATTCATGGTGTTTGCTCGCTTATTTACGTTCGCCGTGGATGAGTTCCACCAGCTTGACGGCTTGCTGTTCCATTTCCACAATCAGGCCATCTACCTTGCCGCGGAAATAGCGGTAGAAAATCATCGCGGGTACCGCCACGACAATACCACCTGCCGTGTTATACAGCGCGACGGAAATACCACGGGCAAACTGAGCCACATCATGGCCAGTCGCGGTAAAGGCACCGAAGAGTTCGACCATCCCGATCACCGTACCCAGCAGACCCAGCAGCGGGCTGACAGTGGCGATGGTACCCAGTGTGGTGAGGTATTTTTCCAGCTTGTGCGCCACGGCACGGCCGGACTCTTCAATCGCTTCTTTCATGACTTCGCGAGAAGAATCGACATTGGCCAGGGCACTGGCGAAAATCTGCCCCAGCAGGGAATGTTGTTGCAACTTGATCAAGGTTTCCTTGTTAACACCGCCCTGGCCCAGCCAACGCTGCACTTCCGGCAACAGGTTGCTAGGTGCAATCAATTCGGCACGCAATGCCCACAAACGCTCAACAATAATCGCAACAGCAATGATAGAAGCGATAATCAGCGGCCAAATCGGCCAGCCGGCCGCTAGAATAATTTCCCACACAGTGAGGCTCCAAAGGATGATCAAAAGTGGCAATACTTTAGCGTGCGAGCCGGTTTTCAGCAAGCAAACTTACAACTGGCAAGCGCTTCGCCAAACGCAGGAATGACAAAGCCGGACAAGGTGTCCGGCTTTCAGATAAAGGCATGATGTCTATGCAAAAACTTCCTCAGGCGCGCAAGGGCTCCACCAACTTGAGTTTGCTGGCCGCCTTTACACGATCTATTACCCCCAGCACATCCAGCACGCGGCAACAGTAAGCCACCTCATTGTCATGCATCAGCGTCAGGCCCAGTTGTCGCCCATGACTCACGGTGAGATGCCGCATTTGCAGGATGGCGGAAAACTCCGTTCCTAGATAATCGATGCTGGCGCGCTGATGTCCCCAGGCGCCGTAATCACATTGAACAATGCCATTAAGATCGCCCCTGGCATATTTTTCAAACAACTCAATACATTCATCGCGCGAGGTGTCGCGGGTCAGCGTCGCGGTTATATCGATAATAGACACGATTTCAGTCGGCACGCGATATGACAGGGAGTCCAGCTTGCCTTCTAGCTCCGGCAAGGCCAATACGGTAGAAGCAGCGACATTAGTGCTGGTTGGCAGAATGGAAGCCGCGCAGGCACGGCCCAGATGCGAAGTGGGGTGATATCCGTCCAGTGCGCGCTGATCAGACAGCGCCGGGTGTATGGTAATGACCCTGGCATACTCAATGCCTATATGCTTTTGCAGCACATAGGCCACCGGCGCCAGCGCATTGCCAGTACAGGTATTGGAGGCAATGATGTCGTGCTGCAGGGGATCATACTGTTCGTGGTTGACGCCGTAGACCATGCTCATATCACAGCCGGCGATATTGGCCGTACACACCACTTTCCGCGCCACCTTGCGCTCGATAACGGCACGCAAATCCGCAATGGATGCCGTGCCGGTCGCATCGATAAAGACATCGAGATCAAACTCACGCAGTGCGGCAAAGCTGTCTTCGGTGGGGCGGCGGCGGCGATCAACACGCTCGTAACGAATGCGCTTGTCGCCAAGAATCAGATCGTTGCCTTGAAAATCCAGGGTAAATGGCGGTTTGCCATAGGTGGTGTCGTGCGCGAGCAGATAAGCCACCTGATCGATGGGCATCACATCACATACGACCTTGATATCGAAACGCCCCTCGGCCAATGTAGCGTGGTTCGCTCGTAAAATACCGCGGCCTATGCGGCCCAGTCCTGCAATACCAACGCGCAAGGGTGTCATATCAAGCTACTCCGTCTCGATTTTTGTTTATTTTTTCGTTGCCACCATGCATTACTGCGTATCCCCATGCATGCGTACCCTGTCTTATAGATACTTCGGCAGCACCGAGCCAAACTTTACGATGAATCCGCATGTTTGTGGAGAAAAAAGCGATAGGTATTACTTATGAGACAAGGGCTGTATAGAGACGCGCTTAATCACGCGCATACCAATAGCGCATGGATTGCTGTCGCCAGCGATGCACGGCGATTCCCTCGACCGACAAAAAGTCGAGCAGGATGGCGCCATCGCGATCTGACCGATAATCCTGCGCGCCCAGTCCACGGTAGCGCGCCATTACCTCGGCCTTGGGGTGACCAAATCGATTGCGATAGCCAACGGCATACAGGGCAATCGCGGGATGCACGGCCGCCACAAATGCAGGCGTAGACGAGGTGCGGCTGCCATGATGCGGCACGAGCAAGGCATCCGCGGCCACACGGTCACCCGCCGCCTCCAGCAGGCGAGCCTCTGCGCTTTTTTCAATATCGCCAGCCAGCAATATGCTGCCGTAGCGACTGCTTACCTTCACCACGCAACTGCGGTTGTTATCCTGCAGATCCACCTGTTCCATGCTGGTCACATCCGGATACAGCATTTCAAATACCACGCCATCCCATTGCCAGCGCTGGCCCGTCTGGCAGGCTCTGTGCTGTTTGACTTGCAGCGGAACAGCCTCGGCAGGCAAGGAACTCAGCATCCACTGCGGGGACAACACATCCGCCACGGCCTGTAATCCGCCGCTATGATCATTGTCATTGTGGCTGACGATCAGCCCATCCAGCCGGACGATGCCCTCTCCACGCAAATACGGCAGGATAACGCGCCGCCCAGCATCGCTTTCCGCGGAGTAACGCGGCCCGGTATCGTAAAGCAAGGTATGCCGGGCGGTATGAACCACCACTGCCATGCCTTGCCCCACATCCAACATCACCACGCGCATGGTGCCATCCGGCAGCGGCTCCGGGCGGATCAGCAGCATGGGCAGCAGGCCCATCCACCCCAGCCAACGCAAGGGAAATCCTCTTGGCAACAGCATCCAGAAAATACCCGCCATGGCGGGCAATAGCGACCACGCAGGGGGCGCTTGCTGCTGCCATACTGCCCATGGCGATACGGCGAGCCAATGCATGGCCTGGGTAACAAACTGCATCAAGGCATGCGCCAGCCAAAGCAGACTATCAATCGGCAACAAGGTACCGGCCAGGGCCATGGGCACCACGCCCAGACTGACCACTGGAATGGCGATGGCATTTGCCAGCGGCGACACCAGCGATACTTGCTGAAACAGCAGGAGCAAAAGGGGGAACAAGCCGAGCGTCACTGCCCACTGGGCATGCACCGCCTGGCGCCATTTGTCCAGCATGCCGACACGATATGCTCCGGCAAACGCCATCACCGCCACTGCACCGAAGGATAACCAGAAACCCGGTGCCATCACCGCCCAGGGGTCGATCAGCACCACGACCAGCAAGGCACACGCCAGTACCCTTGCAATGCCGAATCGCCGCCCCAGCCACAAGGCAATGGCAAACACCGTCAACATGTACAAGGTACGCTGGGTGGGCACCGAAAACCCGGCCACCAGCGAGTAAAGCAATGCCACCAACCAGCCCAGGATGACACCTGCCTTGCGTGCTGGCAGCAGCAGATTCAGCCGGTAGCTGCGGCGCCAGCCCGCATACACGGCCCAATACGCCAGACTGGCCAGCATAGTGATATGCAAACCGGAAATACTGATCAAATGGTTCACACCACTGCGCAAAAACACATCCCAATCTGCAGTGGTGATGCCGCTATCATCACCCGTCACCAGCGCTTGCAATAACGGCATGGCGGGCCTTCCGGGCAAGACCTGGGCGATGCGTGCATTCAGGTGCTCACGCACCCGCTCCACCACATAGGCCGGGCGCCACACCATATCGTCCACGCGCCGATATTCGCTGCGTGTGCGGATATAGCCGAATGCCTGCAGATCGTTTTCCAATGCCCAGCGTTCAAAATCAAAGCCATGCGGATTCACACTGCCATGCGGACGCTTGAGCCGGACAGTCAATTGCCAGCGCTCACCGGCGTGTATTTGCGGTATGGCGGCCTGCTTCACCGCTGGCGATGCGCTCCCTGCTCCATTGGAATCTCGTGACCCAAAGGCATTGTGTCGATAAAGATTCAGCGAGATGCGATTTGGCACTCTGGCGGTCGGCGTCAATACCTGCTCAACATCAAACGCAAAACTCACGCCACGTTCGCGCTGTTCGGGCAAGCCAGCCACCACCCCCACCACCGCAATATCACGACCCTCCCATTCCGGAGACAAGGCATCGGCCAAGCGCGCCTGCGCCAGCCAGGCGGCCCAGGCAAAACCGCATACGGCGGCAAGCAGGCATAGAAACACCCGCCGAATATGCGCAGGCAAATACCAGCAAAGACCTGTCAGTAATATAAGTAAAAGGCCGACCGGCCACAGTGCAGGGAGAGAAGGGAGTTGTTGCAGTACCCAGGCGCCGGCAGTAAACGCGAGCGCCAGGGTAATCACGTCAGGGCAGGGTCAAACGGAAACAGACGAAGAATGATCAGCACCGGTGCTGATCAGCTGACCATCCTGCAAGCGGTATTGGCGCTGCATCTTGGCGGCAAGCTCCAGATCATGCGTGACCACCACCAGGCTGACGCCTTGCCGCGCATTCAGCTCCAGCAACAGATCAAACACCGCATTGGCCGTGTGTCTGTCCAGATTGCCCGTCGGCTCATCCGCCAGTATGCAACGCGGATTGGTCACCAGCGCCCGCGCTACCGCAGCGCGTTGCCGCTCGCCGCCGGAAAGCTCGCCAGGCATATGTTCCAGACGATGCGCCAGCCCGACCTGGGTAAGCGTTTCGGCAGCGGCCGCTAGCGCTTCTGTCCGCGGCATGCGGCGGATGAACAAGGGCATGGCGACATTTTCCAGCGCGGTGAATTCGGGCAGCAGATGGTGAAACTGGTAGACAAAGCCCAGGGCATGGTTACGCAGCTCACCGCGGCGCGCCTCGCTGAGGTCTGCCAGTTTTTCCCCCATCACCCGCACTTCGCCAGCGCTGGCGGCATCCAGCCCGCCGAGCAGATGCAGCAGCGTGCTTTTGCCAGAGCCGGAGGTGCCCACAATCGCGACCTGCTCGCCCTGTGTCACATGCAGATCAATGCCATTCAGCACGGCGACATCCAGTCCGGCATAGGTTTTGCGCAAGGCGCTACATGCAATCACTTCATTACTCATAACGCAAAGCCTCCGCCGGATTGATGCGCGCTGCGCGCCAGCTTGGGTAAAGCGTGGCCAGCAGACTTAATATAAAAGACATGACAGTAATCACCGCGACATCGCCCCACAGCAGGTGCGATGGCAGCTCGCTGATGTAATACACGTCCTTGGCCAAAAACTGGATACCCAAAGTACGTTCGATGAAGGGCACGATGGTTTCGATATTGAGCGCAATTACCACACCGAAAATCGCGCCAAAAACCGTGCCGATGACGCCGATCAGCGCGCCCTGCACAATGAAAATCTGCATGATGCTGGAGGGGCTGGCGCCAAAGGTACGCATGATGGCAATGTCGGCGCGCTTGTCGGTCACCGCCATCACCAGCGTGGAAACGATATTAAAGGCCGCCACCGCGACAATCAGCGCCAGAATAATGAACATGACGCGCTTTTCCATCTGCACGGCGCGAAAGAAGTTGGCATGCTGCTCGGTCCAGTCGCTGATGTAATAATTACCCTTGCCTTGCAATTGCGCCACCAGTGCTGTGGTGACACGCGGCGCAGCAAACAGGTCATCCAGTTTCAGCCGGACGCCGGAGACATCGCTGCCCATGCGATAAAGCTTGGCGGCATCCGCCATGTGGATCAAGGCCAGGCCCGCATCGTATTCGTACATGCCAATCTGAAAAATACCTACTACGCGAAACTGCTTGATGCGCGGCACGATACCCGTTGGCGTGAACTGGCCTTGTGGCGCAAGCACCACGACCTTGTCGCCCAGTATCACGCCTAAAGATTGCGCCAGCTCGGCCCCCAGCACAATGCCAAACTCGCCTTCCTTGAGATCGGTCAGCTTGCCTGCGCGCATATGGCGGCCCAGATCCGCCACCCGGTCTTCATCCACCGGCAGCACGCCACGCACAATCGCGCCCTGCACCGATTGCCCGTAGGAAAGCATGCCCTGCGCCATTATGTAAGGCGCTACAGCCTGCACATGGGGCGCATGCTCCACCTCTTTGGCGAGGATGGGCCAGTCGGCCAGCTTGTTATCGACGCCGCTGATCTGCATATGCGAAGCTACGCCCAGAATGCGCGAGCGTAACTCCTCCTGAAAACCATTCATGACCGACAGCACGATAATCAGCGCAGCCACACCGAGGCCTATGCCTATCATGCTGGTCATGGAAATGAAGGAGATGAAGTGATTGCGACGCTTGGCGCGTGTATAGCGCAGACCGACGAAAATCTCGTACGGCAATGTAGTGAATTTAATAGCCATAGCGCCGAATTCTAGCAGGGAACAGGCGCCATTCTGCTAAAATTATGCAAGGCTGTGATCAGCATAAACAGCATGTCTTGCCCGTTGGCATCAACGCGCCCGGGCAGGCATAGCAAACCTTTACATTCTGGAGCCCTTACACTCTCATGTTTACCGGAATCATCCAAGCGGTAGGCCGTATCGAAAAAGTCGACACCCTCGGCAGCGATGTCAAGCTGACGATAGACGCCACCGCGCTGAATCTTGGTGATGTTGCCATTGGCGACAGCATCTGCGTCAATGGCGTGTGCCTCACCGCCGTCAGCCTGAGTCCCAGCCATTTTCAGGCGCATGTCTCGCGCGAAACCCTCAGCTGCACGGTCGGTCTGGATAACGTCAAACCCGTCAATCTGGAAAAAGCCCTGCGCTTTTCCGACCGTCTGGGCGGTCATATTGTCAGCGGCCATGTGGATGGCGTCGGTCAGGTGGTGCGGTTCGAGCCTGCGGGAGATTGCATGCTGCTGGCCGTGCGCGCGCCACATGCCATTTCGCGCTATATCGCCATCAAGGGCTCCATCACCATTGATGGCGTCAGCCTCACAGTGAACAACGTCGATGGTGATGTATTCAGCGTCAACCTGATTCCCCATACCATCGAAGTCACTGCGCTCAAGAGCCTGGGCGTGGGCAGTCGGGTGAACCTGGAGGTCGACATGATCGCCCGTTACGTAGAGCGCATGGCGCAATGGAAAACCGAAGGAGAAAGTGCGTGATCAGCCCGACCAAAGACATTATCGAGGACATTCGTCAGGGCCGCATGGTCATTCTGGTGGACGAGGAAGACCGAGAAAACGAAGGTGATCTGGTACTGGCCGCGCAATTCACCACGCCCGAGCACATCAACTTCATGGCCAAATATGGTCGCGGCCTGATCTGCCTGACCCTGACCGAAGACCGCTGCCAGCAGCTGGCACTGCCACCCATGGTGCAGAAAAATGGCGCGCCGCTGGGCACCGCTTTCACCGTCTCGATTGAAGCCGCCGAAGGTGTCACCACCGGCATTTCGGCCGCAGACCGCGCACGCACAGTGCAGGCTGCCGTTGCCCGCAACGCCAGCCCGGCCGACATTGTCAGCCCTGGGCACATCTTCCCGCTCACGGCAGAAAATGGTGGCGTCCTGGTACGCGCCGGTCACACCGAAGCGGGTTGTGACCTTGCCGCCCTGGCTGGTCTGGAGCCCGCCGGCGTTATCTGCGAAATCCTCAAGGACGACGGCAGCATGGCCCGCCTGCCTGACCTGATTGAATTCGCGCGCGAACACCAGCTCAAAATCGGCACCATTGCCGACCTGATTCACTACCGCAGCCAGACCGAAAGCCTGGTACAGCGCAGCGCCGAGCGCACGGTGCAGACGCCTTACGGCCCGCTGCAACTGATTGCCTACACAGACCGCATCAATGACCAGACCCATCTGGCGCTGATCAAAGGCGCACCAGATGAATCGAAAGAAGTGCTGGTGCGCGTGCACGAGCCGCTGTCGGTATTCGACCTGCTCGACAGTTCCAGCTGCTCGCACTCCTGGAATACCCTGAAAGCCATGGAAACCATCAGCCAGGCCGAATGCGGCGTGATGATACTGCTGCGTGGTGACGAACACGGCAGTGATCTGGTAGACCGCATCCAGCGTGCGGATCAGTCCATCCGGCACAAGCAGGATCTGCGGAATTACGGCATAGGCTCGCAAATCCTGCTCGACCTGGGCGTGCGCAAAATGCGGCTGATGGCAGCCCCGCGCAAAATGCCGAGCATGACCGGCTTCGGGCTGGAAGTCGTTGGCTATCTGGAAGCTTCCCCGACCTGATATTTATGCGATAATTGGAACCGTGGAAAACGTCAATCTTACCAATCACTTTCTCATTGCCATGCCCGCCATGGCCGACCCCAATTTTGCCAAGTCGGTCACCTATATATGCGAGCACAATGCGGATGGTGCGCTGGGCATCGTGATCAACCGCCCGACCGAGATGACGCTGCAGGAGCTGTTCAGCCAGATCAACCTGTCGCTCGACGATGCCGAGATGGCCGCCAGTGCCGTGCACTTTGGCGGACCGGTACAGATAGACCGCGGCTTTGTGCTGCATCAGCCGCCCGGTGACTGGCAGTCCAGCATCTCCATCAATGGCAAGACGACGCTCACCACCTCGAAAGATGTGCTGGAAGCCGTCGCCAATGGCACGGGGCCAGAAAAAATCTTCATCTCGCTGGGCTATTCCGGCTGGGCTGCCGGGCAGCTGGAGCAGGAAATGGCACAGAATGCCTGGTTATCCGTCCCTGCCGACGACACGGTATTGTTTGACCTGCCCAGTGAAAACAAACTCACCGCGGCCATGCAACTGCTGGGGCTTGATTTTGCCAAGCTTTCGGAAGAGGCCGGGCATGCCTGATATGGCCCCTACTTCTCTTCCTGCCTGAGCGCATGCAGACCGCCACCCCTCGCCTCAACACCATCAACAACGATCCCGCCAAGCAATTGCTGCTCACCTCAGAGGGAACGGCGCTGGCTTTTGACTTTGGCGAAAAACGCATAGGCGTAGCCGTAGGCGAACACCTGCTGGGCATCGCGCACCCGCTCACCACCATCGAAAGTGAAGCCAACGATGTGCGCTTTGCCGCCATTACCACGCTGATCAACGAATGGCGCCCCACGGTGCTGATCGTCGGCCTGCCGCTGTCGCTTGAGGGCGAAGAGCATGCCACCAGCCTGCTCTGCCGCAAGTTTGCGCGTCGGCTCGATGGCCGCTTTGGTTTGCCCGTGGTCATGATAGATGAGCGCCTGAGCTCGGCAGAAGCCAGCAGCTCGCTGAATGAAAGCGGCGTATATGGCCGCAAGCAGAAAGTCATGCTGGATCAGGTGGCCGCCCAACATATCTTGCAATCCTACTTTGACACATTGTCTTCCCTCTCCGTCGCGCAACCGCATGCGGGGAGCCAATGACACCATGAATAGAGCACATCGCCATGATACTGCCTGACGCCGAAGCCACCTTTGAGGTGCTGCTGCAAAAGCTGAAACCGCTCATCACCGACAACACTGCACTGGTGGGTATTCACAGTGGTGGCGTCTGGCTGGTAGACCGCCTGCTGCCACTGCTGGGCCGCCCTGTGGCACGCGGAACGCTGGATATCTCGTTTTATCGGGATGATTTCGACCAGCGTGGCCTGCGTGCCGAAAACAAGCCATCGCAGATTCCCTTTGATGTACAGGATCAGCACATCATCCTGGTTGACGATGTGTTTCATACCGGCCGCACCATACGCGCTGCCATGAACGAGCTCTTTGATTACGGCCGCCCGGCCAGCATCAGCCTTGCGGTGCTGGTGGACAGGGGTGGCCGCGAGTTGCCCATCGTGCCGCAGATTGTCGCGGCGGATATTCCACTGCCCGTAAGCCAGAACTTGCAACTGCTGCAATCGGAAGACGGCCGTTTCCATTTTGAACTGAAAGACAGCCTCTGATGCTTAACCCCCAACTTACCCCGGATGGCAAGCTGCGACACCTGCTGTCTACCGAAGGCCTGCCGCGCGCCATCCTTAACCAGATTCTGGATACCGCGGAATCTTTTGTCGGGGTGGCCGAGCGTGAAGTGAAAAAAGTGCCGCTGCTGCGCGGAAAAACCGTGTGCAACATCTTCTTCGAAAACAGCACCCGCACCCGCACCACCTTCGAGATTGCCGCCAAGCGCCTGTCCGCTGACGTGATCAACCTCAACGTCAACACCTCCTCGCAATCCAAGGGCGAAACCATCCTGGACACCATAGACAACCTGACGGCCATGCACGCCGACATGTTCGTCATCCGCCACGCGCAATCCGGTGCTGCCCACCTGATCGCGCAGCATGTGGCGCCGCATATCCACGTGATCAATGCCGGTGATGGCCGCCATGCGCACCCGACCCAGGGCTTGCTGGATGTATTCACCATCCGCCGCTACAAGCCGGACATGCACAACCTGCGCGTGGCGCTGGTAGGGGATGTGCTGCATTCCCGCGTGGCCCGCTCCGAGATTCATGCCCTGACCACGCTGGGCGTGCCCGAAGTGCGCGTCATCGCGCCCAAGACCCTGCTGCCGCAGCACGTAGAAAAACTGGGCGTGCAGGTGTATCACGACATGCGCGAAGGCCTGAAGGATGTGGATGTGATCATGATGCTGCGCCTGCAGAACGAGCGCATGAGTGGCGCCCTGCTGCCCAGCGCGCAGGAGTACTTCAAGTGTTATGGCCTGACCCCGGAAAAACTGGCCCTGGCCAAACCGGACGCCATTGTCATGCATCCCGGCCCCATGAACCGTGGGGTGGAAATCGACTCCGCCGTCGCTGACGGCAAACAATCCGTGATATTGCCCCAGGTCACTTATGGTATCGCCGTACGCATGGCGGTCATGTCCATGCTTGCAGGAAACAGCGCATGAAAATACTGATTAAAAACGGGCGCCTGATCGACCCCAAAAACAACATCGACACCACGCAGGATATCTACATTGCCGCAGGCAAGATCGTCGGCATAGGCAGCGGCCCTGCTGGCTTCGAAGCGACACAGACTCTGGATGCCAGCGGCTTGCTGGTGTTGCCCGGACTGGTGGATTTGTCCGCCCGCCTGCGCGAGCCCGGCTTTGAGCACAAAGCCACGCTGGAAAGTGAAATGCAGGCCGCCGTTGCTGGCGGTGTTACCAGCCTGGCCTGCCCGCCCGATACCGATCCGGTGCTGGATGAACCCGGCCTGGTGGAAATGCTCAAGCACAAGGCCAAGCAATTGCACCTGGCCCATGTGTATCCGCTGGGCGCCATTACGCGCCAGTTGCAGGGCAAACAGCTGACTGAAATGTCCGAACTGACCGAGGCCGGTTGTGTAGGTTTTTCGCAAGCCGATGTCGCGATTACCGACACCCAGGTGTTGTGGCGCGCCATGCAGTACGCTGCCACCTTCGGCTATACCATCTGGCTGCGGCCGGAAGAACCTTACCTCGCCAGCGGCGGCACAGCCCACGACGGCGAAGTCGCCAGCCGCCTCGGCCTCAAAGGCATCCCGGCGGCAGCGGAAACGCTGGCGATTGCCAGCATATTGACCATCGCCCGCGAAACAGGCGCCAGCATCCACCTGTGCCGCCTCTCGACGGCGGAAGGTGTGGAAATGGTGCGCGCAGCCAAGCGGCAAGGCCTGCCTGTTACCTGCGACGTCAGCATCAACCACCTGCACCTGACAGAGCATGACATCGGATACTTTGACCCCAACTGCCACCTGCGTCCGCCATTGCGCGGCCAGCGCGATCGCGATGCCCTGCGTCAGGGCGTCATCGACGGCACCATTGATGCCATTTGCTCGGATCACACGCCCGTGGATGACGACGCCAAACTGCAACCGTTTGGGGAAGCAGAAGCCGGGGCCACCGGGCTGGAGTTATTGTTGCCCCTGGTATGCAAATGGGCTGATGAGCAGAATATTCCGCTGACCCAGGCTCTTGCCGCCGTCACCACCAAGGCAGCGGCCATACTGGATATTCCAGCGGGCGAGTTATCCTTGCATGCAGACGCCGACCTTTGTCTGCTTGACCCGGCACAGGAGTGGAAAGTGGAAGCCAATGCGCTGCAAAGCCAGGGCAAAAATACCCCCTTCCTGGGGCTGCACTTGCGGGGCAAGGTACGCTATACCCTGGTCAACGGCCAGCTGGTTTATCAGGCCACATAAATTCGTTCGAGGCCTGACCATGGCCGCAGATCGCAAAAACGCCAGCCACATCGGCTGGCGTTATTTTTTTATCGATTGCCGGCGGGGCGCCCGCTTCCTCGGCGGCTTTACCGCATTCTCCAGCGCGGAGGCATCCAGCGGCACCAGTCCCTGATCACGGCCCAGCACCTGCAACAGCTTACGAGCATCAAACGGTGCACGCACCTTGATGTCATTATCAAAATAACAATAGATATCCCGCGCTCTGGCAGATGGCGCAGCATCCGCTTCCGCAACCCGACTTGCGTCAGCGGGTTCATCGCCATGGCTCCACTGGCTGATACGTTTCGCCCAGCGCTTCAAGGCCTCTTCGCCATAGCCGCTGGCGTATAACTCCGCATCGCCATGCAAGCGCAGGTAAACAAAATCTGCCGTCACATCTTCCATGTACGGCCATTTGCCTGCGGTATCCGCCACGACCAGCGCCACTCCATATTGGCGTAACAAGGCAATGAATTCCGCATGCTCGAAACTGGAGTTCCGTATTTCCACCGCATGCCGCAGGCGCCGCTTCTCATCCACTTCAAACCATGTCTTGCCCGCCATTTCCGGACTATGGTGGCGGGCCAGCGCAGCGGCGTCATGGGTATCGCGTGGCAGCTGTTGCAGGAAATGCTCGAACAGGGCGGCATCGAATTTAAAACTGGGCGGGAATTGCCAGAGGATGGGACCGAGCTTCTCCTTGAGTGCTAGCAGACCGGAGGCAAAAAAATTCGCCATGGCAGTCTCAATATCGCGCAGACGCAGGATATGCGTGACATAACGCGTGGCTTTAATGCTGAAGATGAAATCGGAGGGAGTTTGCTGATACCAGCGCTGGTAACTGGTTGGGCGCTGCAATCCGTAAAACGAGCCATTCAGCTCAATGCTGGGCAGCGCACGGGAGGCAAACTCAAGCTCCCGCGCCTGCGTGAGGTCTTCGGGATAAAAGACGCCACGCCAGGGAGGATATCGCCAACCAGAAATACCAATCCGTATATCAGCCGCCATATCCTTTGGTAAGCGAAGTCAGGGCAAAGTTCGTTCCCCCAGATGACCAGCACCAATCACTACAGCGTTTGAAAGCTAGACTATTCCAAGTTTATCGAGCCCGGAGGACATATCGCGATCTTGCGCATCCTTGCCTTCGAGCTTGATCTTGAGGCGGATATCGTTGATGGAGTCTGCATTGCGCAGCGCATCTTCGTAGGTGATTTCATCGCGCTCATACAAATCAAACAGGGCCTGGTCAAAGGTCTGCATGCCCAGTTCGCGTGACTTCGCCATGATCTCCTTGATGCCATGCACTTCGCCCTTCAGCACCAAGTCAGAAATAAGGGGGGAATTCAGCATGATCTCAATCGCCGCCGCACGGCCCTGACCATCACGCTTGGGGATCAGGCGTTGCGAGACAAAGGCCCGCATGTTCAGCGACAGATCCATCAGCAATTGCTGACGACGCTCTTCAGGGAAGAAGTTGATGATACGGTCCAGCGCCTGGTTGGTGCTGTTGGCGTGCAGGGTCGCCATGCACAGGTGGCCGGTTTCGGCAAAGGCAATGGCGTAGTCCATGGTTTCGCGGTCGCGGATTTCGCCGATCATGATCACATCCGGTGCCTGGCGCAGCGTGTTTTTCAGCGCGGCAAACCAGTTATCGGTATCCACGCCCACTTCGCGCTGGGTCACGATGCAGTTTTTGTGGTCATGTATGAATTCAATCGGATCTTCAATGGTGATGATATGACCGTAACTGTTTTCGTTGCGGTAGCCCATCATCGCCGCCAGCGTGGTGGATTTACCAGAGCCGGTACCGCCGACCAGAATCACCAGACCTCGCTTGGTCATGGAGACTTCCTTCAACACCTCGGGCAGATGCAGATCATCAAATTTGGGAATGGCCGAGGTAATGGTACGGAACACCAGGCCGACCGAGCCACGCTGCACAAAGGCATTGACCCGGAACCGCGCCACACGCGGCATGCTGATGGCGAAGTTACATTCGCGGGTCGCTTCAAATTCGGCAGCCTGCTTGTCGTTCATGATGGCACGGGCAATCTCGCGCACATGCTGGGGGGTGAGCGGCTGGCTGCTCATGGGCGTCATCTTGCCATCGATCTTCATTGCCGGTGGAAAGGCCGCCGTGATGAACAGATCAGAGGCTTTCTTGGCAATCATCATGCGCAACAAATCAAAAACAAACTTCTCTGCCTGACCTTCTTCCATGGAAGACTACCTTAAATAAACGCGTTGAATAATCGTACGAAAAGCTGCTTAGCCGCCGAAGGATTCCTTGTTGGCAGCCTTGCCACGGGCTTCGCCCACCGAAATGATATTGCGCTTCACCAGCTCCTGCAGGTTCTGGTCCAGCGTCTGCATGCCCACATTCTGCCCGGTCTGGATGGCGGAATACATCTGCGCAATCTTGTTCTCGCGGATGAGGTTACGGATGGCCGGCGTGCCTATCATGATCTCATGCGCGGCAACACGGCCCTGCTCATCCTTGGTTTTGCACAGTGTTTGCGAGATCACCGCCCGTAAGGACTCAGAGAGCATGGAGCGCACCATTTCTTTTTCGGCCGCGGGGAATACATCGACGATACGGTCTATGGTTTTGGCCGCCGAGCTGGTATGCAGGGTGCCAAACACCAGGTGGCCGGTTTCAGCGGCCGACAGGGCCAGGCGTATGGTTTCCAGGTCGCGCATTTCGCCAACCAGAATCACGTCAGGGTCTTCACGCAGCGCTGAGCGCAAGGCATTCGAGAACGACAGGGTATGCGGACCGACTTCGCGCTGGTTGATCAAACACTTTTTCGAGGTGTGGACGAACTCAATCGGGTCTTCCACCGTCAGGATATGGCCGTACTCGTTTTCATTGATGAAATCGACCATGGCCGCCAGCGTGGTGGATTTGCCGGAACCGGTTGGCCCGGTCACCAGCACGATGCCGCGCGGGTTTTGCGCGATTTCACGGAAGATAGGCGGACAGTTCAGCTCTTCCATGCTCAGAATCTTGGAGGGGATGGTACGAAATACCGCGCCCGCACCGCGATTCTGGTTAAAGGCATTGACCCGGAAACGGGCAAGATTGGGAATCTCGAACGAGAAATCGCACTCCAGGGTTTCTTCGTAAATCTTGCGCTGGCCGTCGTTCATGATGTCATACACCATGTCGTGCACCTGGCTGTGATCCATGGACGGCAGGTTGATTTTGCGCACGTCGCCATGCACCCGGATCATGGGTGGCATACCGGCGGAAAGA
This sequence comes from Methylovorus glucosotrophus, assembly GCF_009858335.1. NCBI lineage: Bacteria > Pseudomonadati > Pseudomonadota > Betaproteobacteria > Nitrosomonadales > Methylophilaceae > Methylovorus > Methylovorus glucosotrophus. Next base: position 559,252 of record NZ_VMSE01000002.1, on the reverse strand, counting down.
TGCAAATCAGAAGCCTTGTTTTTAACCGAGAACGCCAACAAATCCGAAATATCCACCCTAGGCTCCTGCTATAATTTTATAAAAATGATGAATGGATTATGAGCGCAATCACAGAACGCTTGCAAGCCGTGCAAGCCCGTATTTGTCAGTCGGCCACGGCCGCTGGACGCGACCCGCAGGAGATTACCCTGCTGGCCGTCAGCAAGGCGCAAAACGCCGATGCCATCCGCGATGCATGGGCCGCTGGTCAGCAACGGTTTGGCGAGAATTATCTGCAGGAAGCCCTGAACAAACAGGCGCTGCTGCAAGACCTGCCGATTGAGTGGCATTTCATCGGCCCCATCCAGAGTAACAAAACTCAGCCTATCGCCCAGCACTTTAGCTGGGTGCATGGTGTGGACCGGCTCAAGATTGCCGAGCGACTGAACGCCGCCAGGCCAGCGGAGCTGCCCCCACTGCAGATATGCCTGCAAGTGAATGTCAGCCATGAGGAAAGCAAAAGCGGCATTGCGCCAGAGGAGGCATACGCCTTGGCGAGTGCCATCACCCAATTGCCGCGCCTGCAACTGCGCGGTCTGATGGCGATACCTGCCCCTACGCCCGATATGGAATTGCAACGTGCGCAGTTTAGAATGGTGCGCGCCCTGTATGATGCGCTGAGGCAGCAAGGCATCGCGCTGGATACCTTGTCGATAGGCATGTCGGAAGATTTTCCGGTTGCCATAGGCGAAGGCGCCACTATCGTGCGGGTGGGCTCGGCCATTTTCGGCCCACGTCCGGCGAAGGCAGCGACGGCATGACCCGCGGGGAGCGCATGTCAGGACAACCGCAACACGCAGTGCAACGCAAAACACTTTAAATACTGAACGATAAACCATGACAAAAATCAGTTTCATCGGCGGCGGCAATATGGCGCGCGCCCTTATCGGCGGCCTGCAGAGCAATGGTTACGCCATGGATGCCATCAGCGTCATCGAGCCGGATGCCGACAAGCGCCAGCAACTGCACGCAGAATATGGTGTGCATGTGACCGAGCAACTGCCCAGCGTGAGCAGTGCCGATGTCATTGTGCTGGCCGTGAAGCCGCAGCAACTGCGCGACCTGGCGATCTTTCTGGGTAGCCTGCTGCATGGGCAGCTGGTAATCTCGATTGCCGCCGGTATCCGCAGCCAGGATCTGGCGCGCTGGCTTGGCGGTTACCAGGCCATCGTGCGCGTCATGCCAAATACACCGGCGCAGATACAGGCGGGGATTTCCGCCCTGTACGCCTTGCCTGCCGTCAGCGCCGCACAAAAAGACATTGCCGACACCATCATGCAGGCCGCGGGGAAAACCGTGTGGCTGGACGCCGAGCAGAAAATGGATGCGGTCACCGCCATCTCCGGTAGCGGCCCCGCCTATGTGTTTTATTTCATAGAGGCCATGCAGCAAGCCGCGCTGGAGCTGGGCTTGAGTGCAGAAGACGCCCGCTTGCTCAGCCTGCAGACCTTTGCCGGAGCAACCGCCCTCGCCGCCCAGAGCAGCGAGACGCCCGCCACGTTGCGTGCGCAGGTGACTTCCAAAGGCGGCACCACCGAACGCGCCCTGCTCTCCATGGATACCGCCGGGGTTAAAAACGCCATTATTCAGGCAGCTCACGCTGCTGCCGCCCGCTCTGCCGAGCTGGGCGACCAATTAGGTAAGGAATGACATGATCGCCAACGCTTTGCAATTTCTGCTGGAAACCATACTCGGCATGTTTACCCTGGCCGCGCTGCTGCGTTTTTACCTGCAGCTGACTGGCGCGCCTTTCAAAAACCCGGCATCGCAATTCGTCGTGGCCATTACCAACTTTGCGGTCAAGCCGCTGCGCCGGGTGATTCCTGGCTGGGGCGGACTGGATATCTCCACGCTGATCGTGGCTTTTGTCGCCCAGCTGATATTGAAGCTCGCTTCATTATGGTTGAGTGACTTTCCGCTGATGGTTGCAGGCGGTGGCGTATGGATTGCGCTGGTGGGTCTCGCCGTGGTCGGGCTGATCAAGCTCAGCATTTATATCTTCCTGTATGCCGTTATCCTGCAGGCTATCCTGAGCTGGGTGAATCCCTACACGGTGATTACTCCAGTGCTGGATGCTTTGACCCGTCCCATATTGGCCCCGCTGCGTAATCGGGTACCGCTGGTAGGGGGCTTTGATCTGACGCCGATTCTGGTCTTCATCATCGCCCAATTGCTGTTGATGCTGGTCGTGGCGCCACTGGAGCTGCAATTCCTCAAGCTGTTCTAAGCTACAGTCTCTTCGCAGATATCCAATAAAAAACGGCGCGATCAGATGGTCGCGCCGTTTTTTTATTTATCAAGCATGCCGCCTTACATCAGGATGATGTCGAAGTTTTCCTGCGGATATTGGGTTTCGGCCTGCAGCGACACCGGCTTGCCAATAAAGTCCGACAGATTGGCGAGACTCTGCGACTCTTCATCCAGCAACAGATCAATGACCTTGGGCGAGGCCAGCACGCGCAACTCGCGCGCCGTGAATTGGCGGGCATGCCGCAACAGCTCGCGCAGGATTTCATAGCAGATGGTTTGCGCAGTTTTGATTTCACCGCGCCCCTGACAGGCCGGACATGGTTCACACAGAATATGCGCCAGACTCTCGCGCGTGCGCTTGCGCGTCATTTCCACCAGGCCTAGTGCCGAGAATCCGCTGATACCGGTACGGGCGCGGTCTTTGGCCAGTGCGCGTTTCAGTTCATCCAGCACCGCCACGCGATGTTCATCCTCATCCATGTCTATGAAGTCGATGATGATGATGCCGCCCAGATTGCGCAGGCGCAGCTGCCGGGCAATACATTGCGACGCTTCAAGATTGGTTTTGAAGATGGTATCGGCCAGACTGCGACCATTGACGAAACCGCCGGTGTTCACGTCCACCGTGGTCAGCGCTTCGGTCTGGTCAAAAATGAGATAGCCGCCGGACTTCATCTCCACCTTGCGCGACATGGCACGCTCGATTTCCTGCTCGACGTGGTACATATCAAACAGCGGGCGCTCGCCCTGGTAATGTTCCAGCTTTTTCACCGCACCTATCGCGTAGTGCTGACCAAACTCCAATAGCTTCTGGTAAGTCTCGCGCGAATCGACCAGCACGCGGTCAGTGTCTTCATTCACCACATCGCGCAACACGCGCATGGGCAGGCTGAGATCCTGAAACACCAGCGAGCGGTCTGCCGCGCCATGGCTGGCCGCCTGGATATTGCTCCAGACCTTGTTGAGATAATCCACATCCGCCAGCAATTCATCATCGGTGGCGGTCTCGGACATGGTGCGTATGATGTAACCGCCCTGCCGGTTTTCCGGCAACAGTTTCAGCAACCGCTCTTTCAGAAATTCGCGCTCGGCTTCGTCTTCAATCCGCTGCGACACGCCGATATGCTGCTGCTGTGGCAGATACACCAGAAAGCGCCCGGCTATGCTGATCTGGGTAGTGAGGCGCGCACCCTTGGTCCCTATCGGCTCCTTGATCACCTGCACCATGATGGGCTGGCCTTCGTGCAGCACTTCCTGGATGGTTTTTTCCTTGTCCTTGTCGCTATTGGCGCACTCCAGCACATCTGCCACATGCAGAAATGCCGCGCGCTGCAGGCCGATCTCGACAAACGCAGACTGCATGCCCGGCAACACCCGGCAGACGCGGCCCCGGTAGATATTGCCCACCAGACCCAGCGAGGTATTGCGCTCGATATGCAGCTCCTGCACGATGCACTGCTCGATAATGGCTACCCGCGTTTCTTGCGGGGTCACGTTGATCAGAATGTCTTCACTCATTTACCAGCTCTCTGCCATGCATGCATGACGTTCACAACACGGAAATTCCTGCCTGCTTCAATAGTTCGGACGTCTCAAACACCGGCAAGCCCATCACCCCGGAATAGCTGCCTTCAATACGGCGAATAAAAGTACTGGCCAAGCCCTGGATGCCATAGGCCCCCGCTTTGTCACGCGGCTCGCCGGTGGCAATGTAAGCCTGAATGGTGGCCTCGTCCAGCGTCGTCATCTCCACACGGGTGGTAGACAAGCGGACATGCACGCCCGATGCCGAGGCGACAGCCACACCGGTGTGCACCTCATGCCAGCGCCCGGACATGCGCAACAGCATCGCGCGGGCATCCGCATCGTCTTCCGGCTTGCCAAGTATCAGCCCATCAATCGCCACCGTGGTATCCGCCGCGAGCAGGGGCAGGGCTTCACCCCCCTGCGCCTGCAATGCGGCGAGGCCGGTTTCCGCCTTGGCCCGCGCCAGGCGCAGCACATAATCGTGGGGGGCTTCATCAGGCAGCGGCGACTCATCCACATCGGCCGCCATGAATATCGTCTCCAGGCCTAATTGCTGGAGCAGCTCGGCACGGCGCGGAGAACGCGATGCCAGGTATAGGCGTTTTTTCATCATGATCGTTGCAAGGGTTCCTCTACCGCCTGACGCTTGGCTTCGCCACACAACAAGCCCACCAGCGCCAGCGCAAACGACATCGCCGTGCCGGGGCCGCGTGAGGTGACGGTGTTGCCATCCCTGACCACGGCATCTTCCACATAGTGATGCGTGCCCGGCAACTGATCCAGCACACCGGGGAAGCTGGTTGCGCGCTTGCCTTCAAGCAATCCGGCCGCATGCAGGGCCATGGGCGCCGCGCAGATGGCGGCAATATAGCGGCCTTCTGCAGCATAGTGCGTCAGCAGTGTCTGAATGCGCGCATCATTTTTCAAGTGCTCGGAACCTGGCATGCCGCCGGGCAATACCAGCATGTCGAATGGTTGCTGCAATACTTCATCCAGCAAGGCATCCGCCAGCAGGCGTGTTCCCCGGCTACAGACCACCGGGCCTGGCGTCAAACTGGCCGCCACAACATCCACGCCAGCGCGACGCAGAATGTCCATCACGATGACGGCTTCCATCTCTTCACAGCCATGGGCCAGTGGAATCAATACAGAGGGCATAAAACCTTGTGCGGCAGTTATAATCAAATGGTGACAAATACTAACTGATGTCTACAAAAACCACCAACCGAAGCCTGTCACGGAGAATCTGAAGCTATGAGCGAATGGGCCTACCTGTTCAAAACCGGCATTGCCCTGTTTGCCATCGTCAACCCGGTGGGCAGCGTGCCTATCTTTATCAGCGCTACCGATGGCTGGAGTCCCAAAGATCGCGCACGCACTGCCAAAACAGTTGGGCTGACGGTATTTGTTGTACTGATGACATCGGCGTTTCTTGGCAACGGCATTCTGGATTTTTTCAGCATCAGCATCCCCTCGTTTCAGGTCGGTGGCGGCATACTGGTCATGCTGATCGCCATCTCCATGATGCACGGCAAGCAAAGCCACGCCCGGCAGACGCCGGAAGAAGCCCAGGCAGTCGCCGAGCGCGAGGTCATCGCCATCGTGCCGCTCAGCATTCCGCTACTGGCTGGGCCGGGCGCCATCAGTAGCATGATCATCACGGCGCAAAAGCATTCCGGTTTCTGGGGGCATGTGTCATTGATTGTGCCGGTAGCCGCGGTATGCCTGCTGATCTGGCTGACCTTGCGACTGTCTTCGGCGATTGCCCACAAGCTGGGGACACTGGGGATTAACATCGTGACCCGCCTGATGGGCCTGATTCTGGCAGCGATGGCGGTGGAGTTCATTGCGCAGGGTGTTAGCGGACTTTTTCCCGGTTTGAATGGCTAAGCCGTAGCAAGCGCGGTAAAATATGCAATTTTTCAAGCAATTGCATGGTCTGGAAACCCAACACCACTGTCGCCGCCATCGTTGAGCAGGACGGCAAATTTCTGCTGGTAGAAGAAGACACCGCCGACGGCGTGCGCTTCAACCAGCCGGCCGGTCATCTGGAGCGTGGCGAATCGCTGCTGGAAGCCGTGATCCGCGAAACCCGCGAAGAATCCGCCTACCGCTTTGAGCCGCAAGCCCTGCTCGGCATTTATCAGTGGCACCATCCGCAAAAAGACATTACCTATATGCGGTATGCCTTTATTGGCGCAGTGTCCGATCACGATCCCGAGCAGCCACTGGATAGCGGCATACGGCGCGCCTTGTGGATGAGCCTGGAGGAAATCCAGGCATGCCGCGCGCTGCATCGTAGCCCGCAGGTGCTGACCTGCATCGAACATTATCTGGCGGGACAACGTTTCCCGCTCAACATCATTACCCATCTGGAACGCGGTGAACCATGAGTAAAAAGCGTGTAGTCGTTGGCCTCTCCGGCGGCGTCGACTCTTCTGTAACGGCCTTGCTATTGAAGGAGCAAGGCTATGACGTCGTGGGTCTTTTCATGAAAAACTGGGAAGACGACGACACCGATGAATACTGCCCGGCCAAGCAGGACCTGATAGACGCCGCGGCGGTCGCCGACAAGATCGGCATTGAGCTGGAAGCGGTTAACTTCAGCAAGGAATACAAAGAACGTGTTTTCCAGAACTTTCTGGAAGAGTATCAGGCGGGCCGCACGCCGAATCCGGACATCTTCTGCAACTCGGAAATCAAGTTCAAGGCCTTTCTGGATCATGCCATGGGCCTGGGCGCGGATCTGATCGCCACCGGCCATTACGCGCAAGTACGCGAGAAAAACGGCTTGTTCCAGCTATTAAAGGCAGAAGACGGTAGCAAGGACCAAAGCTACTTCCTGTATCGCCTTAACCAGCTTCAGCTCAGCAAAACCCTGTTTCCGCTGGGCGGCCTGCTGAAGCGCGAGGTGCGTGAAATCGCCCATCGCGAAGGCTTGGTCACGGCAGGCAAAAAAGACTCCACCGGCATCTGCTTTATCGGCGAGCGTCCGTTCCGCGAGTTCCTGAATCGTTACCTGCCGCGCGAACCCGGCGAAATGCAAACGCCGGAAGGCAAAGTGGTGGGCGAACACGAAGGCCTGATGTATTACACACTGGGTCAGCGTCAGGGCCTGAAAATAGGCGGCTCGCGTGAAAGCAATGGCGAGCCGTGGTTTGTGGCGGGCAAGGATATGCAGCGCAATGTGCTGATCGTCGTGCAGGGCCATGACCACCCGCTGCTATGCAACGATGGCCTGGTGGCCAGCCAATTGCACTGGATTGCAGGCGAAGCGCCGGAAACGCATTGGGTATATGCGGCCAAGACCCGCTATCGCCAGCCAGATGCACCCTGCGAGATTGATCGCCTGGAAGAAAGCGAAACAGAAATCCGCTTCGGGCAGCCGCAATGGGCGATCACGCCGGGGCAATCCGCCGTGGTCTATGAAAGTCAGGTGTGTTTGGGTGGTGGCATCATTACCCGCGCAGTTTGACTGGCACCGTTTGATAGAAAGTATGGCTGGACTGCTCGATGGCAGCGGCATTTGAAGCTGGGGCGGAAGAAATGACCTGGAAGTCCCAGCATTGAAGATCGGCAGGCTGCAGCACTGGACTCTCCAGCACCGCCGCCTGCCAAGCCATTATTGGGCGGGTGGCATCGTATCCTTGAACGAGGGGCGTTGCAGCATGGCCGCATAATGCCGTGCCAGGTTGGGGTAGGTGTCCTTCCAGCCAAGATGGGCATAGCGCAGATCCAGGTAGCCCAGCACACAGCCCAGTGCAATGTCCGCGAGACTGAAGTTGCCGTTGACACACCATTTGGCCGCGCCCAGTTCATCATTCATGGCTGCAAGGCCGCGCGTGACTTTACCCATCTGTTTTTCCAGCGCAGCCGCATCCTGCTTTTCAGGCGCACGGCGACCTTCCATGATCACCGCCACGGCGGCATCGCACACGCCATCGGCCAGGGCTTCCCAGCGACGAACGCGAATTTTCTGCCCATGATCCTGCGGGATCAGGTGAGCCACCGGGGTACGGTGATCCAGAAATTCGACGATCACGCGCGAATCAAAAATGCTCTCCCCATCATCCAGCACCAGAACGGGTATCTTGCCCAAGGGATTATGGTCAGGCACGGGACAGTCAGGGTCAGAGAGCACCACCTGCACCATCTCGATATCAATCCGTTTTTCGGCAGCGACCACACGAACTTTGCGGGCATAAGGGCTGGTGAGTGAGTAATAGAGCTTCATAAGGATGGAGGATTCGACGAAGATAAGCTTAGTCGGCATTATAATGTAAATCATGACCACCACCCTATCCGTTCCCCTGCTCTCCCCCGAATTACAAAGCGCGATCCAGCGCAATATCGAGGCGGCCATTGCCGAAGACATTGGCAGCGGCGACCTGACCGCGAGTCTGGTACCCGCCGACCAGCATGCGCATGCCACCTTGATCAGCCGCGAGCCGGCGATAATATGCGGCATTCCCTGGGTGGAGGCCTGCTTTGCGCGATTGGCTCCGCAAGCCAGGCTGCAGTGGCAGATCAGCGAAGGGGCTGAAGTCAGCGCCGGACAAACCTTGTGCATCATCACTGGCAATGCCCGACAAATTCTGACTGCCGAGCGCTGCGCGCTGAATTTCCTGCAGACCTTATCGGCGACCGCCACGGTCACCGCGCGCTACGTGCAAGCGGTGCAGGGCACCAAAGCGCGAATTCTGGATACCCGTAAAACCCTGCCCGGACTGCGCATGGCACAAAAATATGCGGTCACCGTCGGCGGTGGCTTGAACCAGCGCATGGGCTTGTACGATGGCATTCTGATCAAGGAAAATCATATTGCCGCTGCAGGCAGCATTGCGGCGGTGATGCAAGCCGCCATCAAATTGAGCTCGCATGCCAGCCTGCAGATTGAGGTGGAATCCCTGGCTCAGCTTGAAGAAGCGCTGGCCGCAGGTGCAGAATTAATTCTGCTGGATAACTTTGATCTGGCCGGCATGCGCGAGGCAGTGGCACTGAATGCCGGACGTGCCATTCTGGAAGCATCGGGGGGAGTGGAGCTGGAGACCGTGCGCGACATTGCGGAAACCGGTGTGGACCGCATTTCCATTGGCGGCCTGACCAAACACGTACATGCGATAGACTTATCGCTCCGGTTTCAAGACTGAATATCGAAGAGTGAAGATTCAAAGTCTTGAAACAACAACACTTACAATCGTAAAAACGCTAGACCCGTGAGCGCGTTTGCCACTATCCTGAATGACTGAAATATGACAACAGGGCATACCGAAGGACCCCACATGAGCAAAGTCGCTGCCACAGCCAAACCTTTGCAAGGCCGCCTCACCATCGGCGATGTATTGCGCATGCTGGTGAATGACGGCATGGTGGAAAAAAAGGATGCCGAGCAGTTATATAAAGACCGCAAGCTGGACAAATCCAACCTGCATCCACTGGTCGTCATCGGCGAACAAAAGTGGAAAAGCCTGCTAAGCCCACACAAGCCCTTGTCCGTTGAAAACCTGACCGAGTGGCTGGCAAAACGGGTAGGCCTCGATTACTTTCATATAGACCCGCTCAATCTGGATTTCGGATCGGTAGCGCAAGTCGTCTCCAAAGCCTATGCCGAACGGCTCAAGATCATGCCGGTCAAGGTGGGCGCCAACGAAGCCACCATCGCCACGGCAGAGCCTTTCCTGACCGACTGGATTCCCGATCTTGAGCGCATCATGAATCTCAAGATACGCCTGGTCATCGCCAATCCACTGGAGATCAACCGTTACCTGCCCGAGGTGTACAACCTCGCCAACTCCATCAACCTGGCCAATACCGCCAAGGCCGGGCAGATCATCGGGGTACAGAACTTCGAGCAACTGGTGGAGCTGGGCAAGAACAAGAATCTGGACGCCAACGAGCAACATATCGTCAACATCGTGGACTGGCTGTTCAAATATGCGTTTGAGCAGCGCGCCAGCGATATCCATCTGGAACCCCGCCGCAATATCGGCATCATGCGCTTCCGCATTGATGGCGTGCTGCATCAGGTGTACCAGCTGCCTTCCACCATCATGAATGCCATTACCAGCCGCATCAAACTGCTGGGCCGCATGGACATGGTGGAAAAACGCCGACCGCAGGATGGCCGCATCAAAACGCTGACCACCGAAGGCAATGAGGTCGAGCTGCGTCTTTCCACCATGCCGACCGCCTTTGGCGAAAAACTGGTGATGCGGGTATTTACCCCGGATGTCATCGTCAAGGACTTCATCGAACTGGGCTTTTCACCTGCGCAAGATGAGCAATGGCGCGCCTGGACCCGCCAACCGAACGGCATCATTCTGGTCACCGGTCCCACCGGCTCTGGCAAAACCACCACGCTGTATTCCACCCTCAAGCAACTGGCCACGCCAGAAGTCAACGTCTGCACGGTGGAAGAGCCGATTGAAATGGTGGAGCCAGCCTTCAACCAGATGCAGGTGCAGCAGAACATTGACCTGAGCTTTGCCGATGGCATACGTACGTTGCTGCGGCAGGATCCGGACATCATCATGGTCGGCGAAATCCGCGATGTGGAAACCGCCGAAATGGCAATCCAGGCGGCGCTTACCGGCCACTTGGTGCTGTCGACATTGCATACCAACGATGCGCCATCGGCCATCACCCGCCTCCTGGATCTTGGCGTGCCGTCCTACCTTATTCAGTCCACGGTGCTCGGCATCATGGCGCAACGGCTGGTGCGCACCCTCTGCCCTGCTTGCAAACAGCCCATGACCATAGACAGCGACCAGTGGCATCAATACACCGCACCCTGGAAGCTGCCCGCGCCAGCGCATGCACATGGCATTACCGGCTGCCTGGAGTGCCGCATGACCGGCTATCGCGGCCGTAGCGGTATTTATGAAATGCTGACCATCACCCCCGAGATTAAAAAACTCATCACCCCGGATGCCGACCTGGCGAAAATTCGTGCCATGGCCTACAAGCAAGGCATGCAACCATTGCTCATCAATGGTGCCGAAAAAATCGCGGCCGGACTCACCACCATGGAAGAATTGAGCAAGGTCGCGCCACCTCTGGAATAAGCCTGCTTGGCGCAAATTTCATTATCTGTGCCGAATATGTTTGTACATCCGTCAATTTCGCATTTTGATTCTTGACCAAATACATTCAAACAGTTACTGTTCAGGGTTCCCCAATTCTCAGTAAAAACAGCAAGATTTATGGAAGACCCTAGCAATCCGACCACGGGCAATCAATGCACGGGCGCAGAAATCGTTATTCGCTGCTTACAGGAAGAAAACGTTAAATTCGTTTTCGGCTATCCTGGCGGCGCTGTCCTGAACATTTACGACGCGATTTTCAATCAATCCCACTTCAAGCACGTGCTGGTTCGCCATGAGCAGGCTGCCGTGCATGCGGCGGATGCTTACGCACGCGCCACGGGCGAGGTCGGTGTTGCACTGGTGACTTCAGGTCCAGGTGCGACCAATGCCGTGACCGGCATTGCAACTGCTTATATGGACTCGATTCCACTGGTTGTGCTGAGTGGCCAGGTACCTGCGCCCTCGATTGGCATGGACGCCTTCCAGGAAGTCGACATGGTCGGCATTACACGCCCCTGTGTTAAGCACAACTTCCTGGTGAAGGACATCAAGGATCTTGCTGCCACCATCAAGAAGGCCTTCTATATTGCAGGCACCGGCCGTCCAGGCCCGGTTGTGGTCGATATTCCCAAGGACATTACAGCGCAGTTCCATGCCTTCAGCTACCCTGAAACGGTGGAAATGCGTTCATACAACCCGATACTCAAGGGACATTCCGGCCAGATCAAGAAAGCCCTGCGTCTGATGCTGGATGCCAAGCGCCCGATGTTGTACACCGGTGGCGGCATTATTCTGGGCGATGCGTCCGAACAGCTGGTCAAATTGGCACGTCGCCTGGGCTTCCCAATCACCAATACCCTGATGGGTTTGGGCGGCTACCCCGCCACCGACCGTCAGTTTGTCGGCATGCTGGGTATGCACGGCACGCTGGAAGCCAACATGGCCATGCAGGACTGTGATGTGCTGATTGCCATCGGCGCGCGTTTTGATGACCGCGTTATCGGCAATCCGGATCACTTCTTCAGCAAGAGCCGCACCATCATTCACATTGATGTCGACCCCTCCTCCATCTCCAAGCGCGTGAAAGTGGATGTGCCGATTGTCGGCCACGTACAGTCAGTGCTCGGCGAGATGAATGATCTGCTGGATGGCGAATTCAAAGCCGCTGCCGACAAGAAGCCGGAAGAAGCGGCCATTCAGGCATGGTGGACCCAGATCGAGGCATGGCGCAGCAAGAAATGTCTGAGCTATGACCGCAACAGCGACATCATCAAGCCCCAGTATGTGCTGGAAAAACTGTGGGAAGTGACCAAGGGCGATGCCTTTATCACCTCCGACGTGGGGCAGCACCAGATGTGGGCGGCGCAATATTACAAATTCGACAAGCCACGTCGCTGGATCAATTCTGGCGGCCTGGGCACCATGGGTGTGGGCCTGCCTTACGCCATGGGCGTGCAGCTGGCTTACCCCGATGCGCAGGTAGCCTGCGTGACTGGCGAAGCTTCGATCCAGATGTGTATTCAGGAGCTATCCACCTGCAAGCAGTTCCACCTGCCGGTCAAGGTAGTCACGCTGAACAACCGCTACATGGGCATGGTGCGCCAGTGGCAGGAATTCTTCTATGGCAACCGCTACTCCGAATCCTATATGGATGCGCTGCCTGACTTCGTCAAGCTAGCGGAGGCTTATGGTCATGTTGGCATGCGCATCGAGAAGCCATCCGATGTAGAGCCAGCGCTGAAAGAGGCCTTTGGCCCCAAGCTGAAAGAGCGCATGGTATTCATGGACTTCCTCACTGACCAGAAGGAAAACGTATTCCCGATGGTGCCAAATGGCAAGGGGCTGTCCGAGATGATTCTGGCCGAAGAACTGTAGAGCGAGCTGTTAGATGAAACACATTATTTCCTTACTCATGGAAAACGAAGCGGGCGCCTTGTCCCGCGTGGCCGGCCTGTTCTCGGCGCGTGCCTACAATATTGAATCCCTGACTGTGGCTCCTACCGAAGATCCCACATTGTCACGCATGACCATCGTCACTTCCGGATCCGACGAAGTGATCGAGCAGATCATCAAGCAGCTCAACAAGCTGGTCGATGTGGTCAAGGTACTCGACCTTAACGATGGTCGTTATATCGAACGCGAACTGATGCTGGTCAAGGTAAAGGCCACTGGCCCTTTCCGCGACGAAATGAAACGTATGTGCGATATCTTCCGTGGTCGCATCATCGATGTGGCCGATGGCAGTTACACCATTGAGCTGACTGGCACTGGCAGCAAGCTGGATGCGTTTCTGGAAGCGCTGGACAAGACGGCCATACTGGAAACAGTGCGTACCGGGGCCTCTGGCATCGGACGCGGCGACCGGATTCTCAAGATTTAATCAATGTGAGTTCGGGCAATTGGATGCCCGTTTTCTGGCGCTGCATGGCCCAGACCTGATTTCAAATATCCGGACTCACGCCAAACACTATAAATTTAGGAGTTGAAATGAAAGTTTATTACGATAAAGACGCCGACCTTTCACTGATCAAGAATCTGAAAGTCACCATCGTCGGTTATGGCTCTCAAGGCCATGCCCATGCACAAAACCTGAAGGACTCCGGTGTCAATGTGACCGTGGCCCTGCGCAAAGACGGCAGCTCCTGGAGCAAGGCTGTGAATGCCGGCCACCAAGTCGCTGAAATCGCCGATGCTGTGAAGCAGGCCGATCTGGTCATGATTCTGCTGCCAGATGAAACCATGCCGCAAATCTACCATGCCGACATCGCAAACAACCTGAAGCAAGGCGCTACCGTCGCATTTGCTCACGGCTTCAACATTCACTACAACCAGATCGTGCCACGCGCCGACCTGGATGTGATCATGATTGCACCCAAGGGCCCAGGCCACACCGTGCGTTCCGAATACCTGAAGGGCGGCGGCGTACCTACCCTGATCGCTGTTTACCAGGACCAATCCGGCAAGGCCAAGGATGTTGCACTGTCCTACGCTTGCGCCAACGGCGGCACCAAGGGTGGCGTGATCGAAACCAACTTCCGCGAAGAAACCGAAACCGATCTGTTCGGCGAACAGGCTGTGCTGTGTGGCGGCGCGGTTGAGCTGGTAAAGGCTGGCTTTGAAACCCTGACCGAAGCTGGTTACGCGCCTGAAATGGCCTACTTCGAGTGCCTGCACGAGCTAAAGCTGATTGTGGACCTGATGTACGAAGGCGGCATCGCCAACATGAACTACTCGATCTCCAACAACGCTGAGTACGGTGAATATGTGACCGGCCCACGCGTGATTGCTGATCAGGCACGTGCTGCCATGAAGGAATGCCTGAAGAACATCCAGACTGGCGAATACGCCAAGCAGTTCATCGCTGAAGGCCGCACCAACTACCCATCCATGACCGCACGTCGTCGCCTGAACGCTGCTCACCCGATTGAGCAAGTTGGTGGCCAACTGCGCGCCATGATGCCTTGGATCACCAAGAACAAGCTGGTTGACCAAAGCAAGAACTAAGCAACATCTCCGTCATGCGTAAATTCAACGCATGACACCATAAAAAAGGCGATGCTCATGCATCGCCTTTTTTATTGCCTATACACCACCATCCTTGGGACTTGCCTCCGCTATCATTATAATAGTCCGCTCATTGCCCATCCGGAATCTTGTGTGTTGAACCGTCTCGCCGTCTCCCTGCAATATCTCTTGCCCAAACAGGCCATCACCGTTTTCGCCGGATGGGTCGCCAATGCCCGCATGGGCTGGGTAACAACAGCGATTATTCGCTGGTTCGTCGCTCGCTACTCAGTGAATATGCAAGAGGCCGTTGAGGCCGATATCAAGCGCTACGCCAGTTTTAACGAATTCTTCACCCGCCCCCTGCGCGCAGATGCCCGCCCCGTCGCTGAGGCTACCTGGCTATGCCCGGTTGATGGTGCTATCAGCCAGATCGGCCCCATTGTTGGCGACCAGATTTTTCAGGCCAAAGGCCACCACTACTCCACCACGGCATTGCTGGCAGGCAATCAGGCACTGGCAGATGAATTTCAGGATGGCCACTTTGCCACCCTCTACCTCAGCCCCAGAGACTATCACCGCATCCACATGCCCTGCGATGGGCACCTGCTGCGCATGACCTACGTCCCCGGCGATCTGTTTTCGGTCAACCCGGTGACTGCGCAAGGCGTGCCTGGCCTGTTTGCGCGCAACGAGCGCGTGGTATGCGAGTTTGACTCAGCGCATGGCAAGTTTGTGCTGGTATTGGTGGGCGCCACCATCGTCGGCAGCATGGCCACCACCTGGCATGGCGTGGTCAATCCGCCACGTCCGGGCAATATTTCGGTATGGGAATATGCCGAGCACCAGATTCACCTCAAGCAGAATGAGGAAATGGGTCGGTTTTTATTGGGCTCGACGGTGGTGCTGCTTTTTCCAAAACAGCCCTTGCAGTTTAATCCGGTATGGCAGGAAGGCCGCCCGATCCAGCTGGGCGAAGCCATGGCAAACAGGGGCTAGCACGCATCAGCCCCACGCAAGCCTTGCTCAGGAGGCAATAATGGAACTGCTGTGATTGCGCGGTTTTTTGCGCGTATCCCCGCTGAGGTGAGCCGCAAGCTCATTCAGGGCCAGGCGATACACCTCGCGCTTGAACTCAATCACACTCTCCATGGGCACCCAATACTCGCTCCAGCGCCAGGCATCAAACTCAGGATGCGTGCTGGCACGCAGTGACACATCCGAATCGCGACCTACCATACGCAGCAGGAACCAGATCTGCTTCTGGCCGCGATAACTACCGCGCCACTCACGCTTGATCCAGTTGGTGGGGACTTCATACCGCAACCAGTCGCGGGTGCGGCCA
Source organism: Methylovorus glucosotrophus (assembly GCF_009858335.1). Lineage (NCBI taxonomy): Bacteria > Pseudomonadati > Pseudomonadota > Betaproteobacteria > Nitrosomonadales > Methylophilaceae > Methylovorus > Methylovorus glucosotrophus. The sequence goes on along the minus strand of NZ_VMSE01000002.1, from coordinate 543,502 downwards.
AGAATTTTGACGTGCTCCGGGCGCAAGCCAACCTCTTCCATAAGCTCACGGTACATGGCTTGCTCGGGCGTTTCGCCGTGCTTGATGCCACCCTGCGGAAACTGCCAGGAGTGTTCGCGAATACGCTTGCCCCAAAAAACCTCATTGCGGGCATTGCATAATATGATGCCGACATTCGGGCGATATCCATCGCGATCTATCATGACGTACTACCTTAATAATTTAGTGTAATTTTTTCACACTTCAGCCCCGATTGAAAGCCGCATGCCAACTTGCCTTACTGGAAGCCAGAGGATCACGCCTGCAGGCCGTGCAAATTCGGGAATATCACCTGCCAAGCGCGCCTTGACGCTGTTTGCAAGCCCCCCGTATACTGCGTAGTCAACCATATCGGCTTTTCAAGCGTTTGATTCACATCACAACCATTCCGCAGATCCGCTTTCCATTGAAACCGTTGCTTATCTTCCTTGCCGCATTCTCCGCCTGTATCGCATGGTCATGCCAGGCTGGCGGCTTTGCCTACATCAGCAATCAGGGGAATAACACGGTATCGGTGATTGATCTTGCGTCGAATCAGGTCATTGCCAGCATAGAAGTTGGCAAAGCGCCTGTTGGTGTCGCGACTTCTGCAGCCCTGGGCCGCACCTATATCAGTAATGTCGACGGCCAATCCATCAGCGTGATTGACTCTCAGCATTACAAAGTATTGCAAGAGTTGCCATTGCATGGCTCGCCGGTCGGCATTGCCCTCTCGCCAGACAGCAAAACCCTGTTTGTCGCCGACTGGTTTGAAGACAAGATACTGGCGCTGGATACCGCCGATCTTACACAACAGCGCACAGTCAATGTCGGCAAGGCGCCAGCAGGCATTATCGTCAGCCCGGATGGCAAGCAGCTTTATGTTGCCAATCGCGATAGCAACGATGTCGCCATCATTGATACCGCCAGCATGCAGATCGTCAAGCGTATTGCCGTGGGTGAACACCCATTTGGCCTGGGCCTTAGCCGGGATGGCAAGCAGCTTTACGCCGTTAATGTTTATAGCAACAGCGTTTCCATGATTGATACGCAAACACACCGGGTCAACACCATCAAGGTGGGGGAACATCCTTATTGCGTCACGGTCAGCACAGATGGCAGCCGCATCTACGTCACCAATACGCAAAGCGACAATGTCTCGGTAATTGATGTTGCCCAGCAAAAAGTCATCAGCATCGTGCCGGTGGGAGGTTACCCCGAAGGCATCAGTTTTGATCATGCGAACCAGCGGGTATATGTTGCCAACTGGTTCGACAACACGGTTTCAGTGATCGACGCCAGCAACAATAAACTGGTTAATACCATTGCCACGGACAAGCAAAGCCGGGCATTTGGCCAGTTTATTCAGGAGACGGCGCACTGAGAATGAATCCAGCCCCGGATTCGGATTTAGCACCAAGACTTTTATCAACGGAGAAAAATCGCATGAAAAAACTACTCGCCCTCATTGCCATGGCCGTCATTCCATTGACCGCCGCTGCGCACGGTCCATCGCCACAAAAAGTTGAAAAAACAGTCACCATCAAGGCTGAACCAGCCAAGGTGTGGGCGCTGATCAAGGACTTCGGCAACATGCAGAAATGGCACCCCGCCGTTGCCAGCACCAAGCTGGAAACCAAGGATGGTGACACCTATCGCCTGCTGACCCTCAAAGGCGGCGGCACCATCTACGAAAAACTGCGTAGCGCTGACGATGCCGACATGAAGCTGAAATATGAAATCGTGGAAGGCGTATTGCCCGTGGCTGATTACAACTCCTTCATCACCGTCAAGGCAGGCCCTGGCGCTGGCGAAAGCACCGTGACCTGGGTAGGTCGCTTCTACCGCGTGTACAAGCTGAACCCACCTATCCCACCAGGTCAGGATGACGAATCCGCCATCAACGCGGTGACCGGTGTCTACGACGCTGGCCTGGCCAACCTGAAGAAAGTGGCTGAAGGCAAATAATTGCCATCAGCAAACGGTGACATTTTTTGTCACTGAAAATCAAAAAAGCGGATGACACCATCCGCTTTTTTTATGCCTGCGTTATGCTTGATTCATCTGATAAACGAAGTGATCAACCAACACCCCGTTTATCGACGCAACACCCCTGGCAGACATCTGCTAGAGACTCTCCTAAATTGATTGAAAGGTGATGACATGAAAAACGCACAGCAAGGTTTTACTCTTATCGAACTGATGATCGTGGTCGCGATTATTGGTATTTTGGCAGCGGTAGCCATTCCGGCTTATCAGGATTACACCGCTAAAGCTCAGGCTTCTGAAGCATTCATACAACTAGACGGCCTGAAATCCACTATCGCCAGCACTATGTCCGAAGACCCAACGGCAGCCAATTGTGGCGTAACAGCTGCTCCAGCCGATGGCAAATACACGACAATCGCTCAGCCAACCAACGCTAACGGTGTTTGTACCGCAACTGCTACCATCAAAGCAGCTGGGGTCAATAGCAATATCGCAAATAAAACCGTTATCATGACCTACACAGCCTCAACCAATGCGTTTACATATAATGGCGGTGACTTGGAAGCAAAATATCGTCCTAAAGCTTGGCAATAATAAATTCGGTTATGTCTAAAAAGCCCTGCACATCTGAGCAGGGCTTTTTTCCATCATCATTGCTCAACCCAGAGGTACATCATGAAAAAGAATCACGGGTTTACTTTGATCGAACTCATGATAGTGGTGGCTATTATTGGCATTCTTGCCGCTATTGCAATTCCGTCCTACCAATCCTACATAGGAAAAGCGCAAGCCTCGGAGGCTATTTCATTGATGGATGGGCTCAAATCGACAATGGCAGAATTGCTGTCTCAAGACCCCTCGGAATTTAATTGCACAGTCCCCGCTTCGGCGGCTACTTCAGGCAAATATGTAGCCTCGACCACCGGAACTTGGGCCAGTCCTGTATGCACGATAAGCTCAACATTTAAAAATTCTGATGTGACCAATGGCATAGAAAACACAACGATTAAAATGACTTATGATGTCAGCAGTGGTGTATTTGAAACCAGACAGTCAATAACGGGCGGCACTATTCCTACGCGTTTTCTTCCAGAATCCTGGAAGTAACTACAGCTTAAACACCTGCATATTCTGCAGGCTTTTCAAGGCAACGTGTTCAGCGCGCGCCTCAATCTGATACATGATCTCCCCTCCCTCGCCCGGCTTCAGATGGGTAATGTAAATATGGGCGGATCGCTCCAGTTTACTCAATTCTTGAAACAATAATGCCGGGCACAGATGCTTGGACGCTTGTGCCAATTCCTTCTCACCATCGCCAAACGCTGTTTCAATCAGCACATATTTAAGGTTTTCAATCCTGTTTACCTTTTCCCACAGGGCATCGCACGTGGTCGTGTCACCCGTGAATACGATGCTATTACTACCACTATCCAGCCAGTAGCCAACGGCGGGAACCGTATGATTAGCAGGTAGCGGAGTAATGCTGCGTCCGCTTAAGCTTACGGCTTTACCTAGCGCGACCTCGGCGTAGCGCATCAAGGGACTTGTTTCGCTGGGGACCACGCTGAAATCAGGCCAGATGATCCAGTTGAAGATGTGGGTTTTAAGCGCATGCAAGGTCTCGGGGAGCGCATAAATAGTCACGGGCGCTTCGCGCAGACCAGCCACCGTATCCAGCATCAGCGGCAAGCAGGCAATATGGTCCAGGTGCGAATGGGTGAGGAAGACGTGATCAATTTTCGCCATCTGCTCAATACTGAGATCGCCCACCCCGGTGCCTGCGTCGATCAGGATATCGTCGTCCACCAGCAATGAGGTCGTGCGCAGATTGCCGCCTATGCCGCCGCTACATCCCAATACTTTCACTTGCATGGCGCTCGCTCCATATAGCCCCGCTTCCGTCTTTTGTTATGATAGATGCTTGCCCACTGCCTGACAGACGGGCATGGCACGATGGTAGCGCGTATTCCCCGCCCAGCCTAGCAGCGCCCGGCCAACAACATTATCTGGATAATCCACACATGCTCGAAAAAATCACCCTGGAACCTCAAGCGCTGGCGACCGCCAGCATTATCTGGCTGCATGGCCTGGGCGCCGATGGTCATGATTTCGTGCCGATTGCCGAGGAGCTGGACTTGCCGCAAGTGCGGTATATTTTTCCGCATGCGCCGGTACGGCCTATCAGTCTCAACAATGGCTACCCCATGCGCGGCTGGTACGATATTTTTGGCCTGGGGCTGGATAGCCAGCAGGATGAAGCGGGCATACGCGCCATGCAGGCCGAGATCGAAACCCTTGTTCAGGATGAAATAGCGCGTGGAATCCCGGCTGAGCGTATTGTACTGGCGGGCTTTTCACAGGGGGGCGCCATGGCGCTGCAAACAGCATTGCGCTACTCGCATCGACTGGCTGGCGTGCTCGCGCTCTCGACTTATTTACCACTCAAGCAGACATTGGCTAATGAGAAACACGCCGCCAACCAGGCGACGCCCATTTTCATGGCGCACGGCACGGACGATAGCGTGATTCTGCCGGCGACGGCGGCTATCTCGCGGGATGTATTCCGGGAGAATGGCTATGCGCTGGAATGGCATACCTACGACATGCCGCATAGCGTATGCGCCGAAGAAATTGACGACATCCGCCAGTTTTTGCAGCGCGTGCTGCGTTAAGGCTCATCGCTTTCCGGCACGCGGCATACTCTTCAACAACCTCGAGCATGCCCGGGCGCAGCGCGTTAATCGCGCACCATGACGGCTATGCGCACCCAGTCGGCCTGCTGTTCCAGCACATCGCCCAGCGTGGCACGATAATCGGAATGCTCCAGATGCATTACCAGTTCGCCAACGTCGGCTTGCGGCTGCAGAGGCAGCAGCAAACTCGGCGGCCAGTTTCTGTCGTCATCGCGCCCCAGGTAAAGACCAGGAATGGGCTCTTCGTCGGCAGGTGGGTCTTCTGTCGTCAGCTGCACATAGGCCGGCGTATAGGAAATCACTTCCAGGCCGACATAAAGCTCGCGCCCCGGCCGCTGCTGGAGGCTACGCACCACGGCCAGCACTTCCATATCCGGATTCAGCGCAAACTGCAGAGATAGCAAGGCGCCGGGCTTGACCCACAGATTCAGGTCCGCATTCACGACAGCGCCCAAGCCAAATACGCTCTCGTTCTGCACCTCCCACGAATTGGGCAGGGGCTGCACATCATCCGGATGAAGAAAAGTCGGGCGGTAGGCTTCGTTTCGGATTTGCTGACATACGGCAAACAGGCCATTGACCGCTTGCGCCAGCTTGGAGACGGCGGCACGCTCGACGCGTCGGCGTTGCTCACGCAGATCAGACCAGGCCATGATAAGCAGGTCAATGATCTGGGCGCTTCGGACTGTCGTGGCGTCTGGCAATATCGGCAGGCTGATGGCGCCAGCAGAGAGCTGCTCGCGCATCTGCTCCAGATCACGCAAGATCATCTCAATCACCCAGCAGCGAAAATTTTCAGTCGGCGTAAAGTTGCGCAGACGACGGGCACCGACATCCTGCCCCAGGTCGACAAACATGGCATGCGGCCGGTCGTCGCAATGCGCCGTGACTGCCACTTGCACGCTCCACTGCGCTACCCAGCGATCCAGCGCTTCGATTTCTGCTTTCTGCATGCTGCTGAGATTGATGCTGTCCAGCATCAGAATATGCACATAGCCAGACTGAAATGCCGGGATATCCAACCGCAAGCGTTCGGCCAGCAGATAATCCGCATGCAGCTCCAGCCAGTAACGCTCGGGGATAGGCTGATAACGCAGATAACACCATTTGGCGATCAAGGCCATGACCTGCAGCTTTTCCAGCAGCAATTGCATGAGCTGCTGCTTGCTTTGGCGGGCCATCAAGGCCTTGATATGGTTGGTGCATGCCACGCGCGATTGTTGCAGATGCTCGCCGACGGTACGCACAATGCGGTTTTCCATCACGACATCGAGCTTGGGCGTGGTAGCAAAGTAGCGCGTCAGTGACAGCAAATCCGGCCGACACGATTGTTGCAGATAGATCACCGCTTCAAGATCACCGAGCGGCATGGCTTTGGACAAGGCCTGGTTGGCTGACTCCAGGCGAACCAGCCAGCCTTCGTCCAGCGAGGTAGCATTCTTCATCATCGTTATTGCAGCCTGCGCTGCTCCCTGTTGTATTGTTATTCCCGACCCTGCATTTAGCCCTGACAAAGATATAGCGTAAACTATATAATTCAGGCTAGAAATGCATACTCGTTATCGCCTCGCGGCCTTCATTTTACAGACGCACGCCCCAGAATAATCAATGTCATGAGCAAAAAAATTGCCGATGCGCCACTCACTTACGAAAGTGCTGTGAGCGAACTCGAAGCACTGGTTCAGCAGATGGAGACCAACCAGCTACCGCTGGAGCTCTCGCTGGCCGCCTACAAACGCGGGGCCGAGTTATTGAAATTCTGCCAGCAGACCTTGGCCGATGTCGATCAACAAGTTCAGATACTGAACGATACCCACCAACTCAAATCTTTTAGCGATCAACAATAATGGATTTCAACGCATGGTCGCTGGATATCCAGACCCGCATGGAGCGGGTGCTGGACGACATATTACCTGCTGCAAATATCATACCATCGCGCCTGCATGGGGCGATGCGCTATGCTGTGCTGGGCGGAGGCAAGCGCGTTCGCGCCCTGCTCGCCCACGCTGCGGGGGAGTTCTGTCAGGCGCCGATTTCGGCGGTGGAACAATCAGCCGCTGCGGTAGAGCTGATACACGCTTATTCCCTGGTGCATGACGACATGCCCTGCATGGACGATGACGATCTGCGCCGCGGCAAACCCTCCTGTCATAAACAATACGACGACGCCACCGCACTTCTGGTCGGTGATGCCCTGCAAACGCTGGCCTTCAAAGTGCTGGCGGAGCCGGGGCTGCTTCGTGATGCAGCACGCCAATTGCATATGGTGCATATTCTGGCGGTGGCGAGCGGCTCCCGCGGCATGGCCGGTGGGCAGGCAATTGACCTTGCCAGCGTGGGCCTCGACCTGACGCAGACCGAACTGGAACAGATGCACATCCACAAAACCGGTGCGCTGATTCGCGCGGCCGCCCTGCTGGGCGCCGAGAGCGCGGATACGGTTGATGCCGACCGCGTCAAAGCCGTCGACCACTATGCCCAGGCGATCGGCCTCGCCTTCCAGGTGGTGGACGACATTCTCGATAGCGAAGCCGACACCACCACGCTGGGCAAAACCGCTGGCAAGGACGCCGACAGCAACAAGCCGACCTATGTCACCATCCTCGGTCTGGAGCGGGCAAAGCAGCTGGCGCAAGAACTTTACGACGAAGCCCTGGCCCCATTGGCCGCTTACGGGGATTCCGCCTTACGCCTGCAGCAGCTGGCTAAATTCATTACGCAACGCAGCTTCTGATATGTATCCATTACTCGACACTATCCAATCGCCGGAACAGCTACGATTACTTGATCGCAAGCAGCTTCCCGAGCTGGCCCAGGAACTGCGCACCTTTGTGATTGATAGCGTGGCGCGCACGGGCGGCCATCTTTCATCCAACCTGGGCGTGGTTGAGCTGACCATCGCCCTGCACTATGTATTCAATACCCCGGAAGACCGGCTGGTGTGGGATGTCGGCCACCAGACCTACCCGCACAAGATTCTGACCGGACGCCGCGATGGCATGGCCGATCTGCGCATGCCGAATGGCATCGCCGGATTCCCGCGTCGCAACGAAAGCCCATACGATACCTTTGGCACGGGGCACTCCAGCACCTCGATCTCCGCCGCACTGGGCATGGCGATTGCCGCCCAGCAGCAGGGTTCAGAGCGCCGCGCGGTTGCCATCATCGGTGACGGTGCCATGACCGCCGGTATGGCCTTTGAGGCGCTCAACAACGCAGGGGCGATGGATGCCAACCTGCTAGTGATTCTCAACGACAATGACATGTCGATTTCGCCGAATGTGGGCGCCCTGCACAACTATCTGGCCAAGCTGCTTTCCGGCCGCTTTTATGCGTCCATGCGCCGCTCCGGCGAGAAGGTGCTGGGCGTGGTGCCACCCATGCTGGAATTTGCCAAGCGTGCGGAAGAGCACGTCAAGGGCATGGTCACGCCAGGCACACTGTTTGAAGAGTTCGGGTTTAACTATATCGGCCCGATTGACGGCCACGATATTGAAACCCTGATTACCACGCTGAAAAATATCCGCAAGCTCAAGGGCCCGCAATTTCTCCACATCGTCACGCAAAAAGGCCATGGCTATGCGCCTGCCGAGGATAATCCCGGCAAATACCATGGCGTGGGAAAATTCGATCCGAGCAATGGCTGCTCTGTTGCCACCAGCAGCAAAAAAACCTACACCCAGGTATTCAGCGACTGGCTGGTCGACATGGCAGAACAAGACGAGCGCCTGATCGGTATTACCCCGGCCATGTGCGATGGATCTGGCCTGAATGCCTTTGCCGAGAAATTCCCCAAGCGCTTTTTTGATGTGGGCATTGCCGAGCAGCATGCCCTCACCTTTGCCGCGGGTATGGCCTGCGATGGCATGAAGCCGGTGGTCGCCATTTACTCGACATTTTTACAGCGCGCGTACGATCAACTTATTCACGATATTGCATTGCAAAACCTGCCTGTCGTGTTTGCAATTGATCGCGCTGGCCTGGTGGGTGCCGATGGCCCGACCCATGCGGGCAGCTTTGATTTGAGCTTTATGCGCTGCATCCCCAACATGCTGATCCTGACGCCGTCGGATGAAAATGAATGCCGCCAGATGCTGTATACCGCCTATCAGCATGATGGCCCCAGCGCGGTGCGCTACCCTCGCGGTGGCGGCCCTGGTGCCGTCATTGAAAAGGTCATGACAGCCCTGCCCATCGGCAAGGGCGAAGTGCGCCGCCATGGCAAGAACGTTGCCATACTGGCCTTTGGCAGCATGCTGACACCCGCGCTGGTAGCTGGTGAAAAGCTGGATGCCACCGTCGTCAACATGCGCTTCGTCAAGCCGCTGGATGTGGCCCTGATTGCCGAGTTGGCCGCCAGCCATAGCCTGCTGGTGACGGTAGAGGAAAACACATTACTCGGTGGCGCAGGCGCGGCGGTGATGGAAGCATTGCAGCAGATCAATCCGCAAGTGGCTACCCTTAGCCTGGGCTTACCGGATACCTTCATTGATCATGGTGTGCATGAAACCATGCTGGCGGAATGCGGTCTCAATGCGGAAGGCATCATTGCCTCAATTGAGAAAAAATTAACCTAGTAGTATACTCAAGTATTACACCGCACTCTCTTTACGATATTGGAACGCCCCATGAACCAGCCAGTTACACCAGCCATTGAAGATGTCCAGAACACGCCGGATACGCGACATCTCGCCATCGACAAGGTGGGGATCAAATCCATACGCCATCCGGTAAAGGTCAAGGACAAAACTGGCGGTGTGCAGCATACGGTCGCCATGTTTGACATGTATGTGCATCTGCCGCACAACTTCAAGGGCACCCACATGTCGCGCTTTGTTGAGATTCTCAACATGAACGAGCGCGAGATTTCGGTGGAGTCCTTCGAGACTATCCTGCGTGCCATGGTAGAGCGGCTGGAAGCAGAGTCCGGTTACGTCGAAATGACCTTCCCGTACTTCATCAACAAGGCAGCGCCGATCTCTGGCGTGCAAAGCCTGCTGGATTATGAAGTCACCTTCATTGGTGAAATCAACAAGGGCAAATTTGATATCACGGTCAAAGTCATGGTCCCGGTCACCAGCCTGTGCCCATGCTCCAAGAAGATTTCCAACTACGGCGCGCACAATCAGCGTTCGCATGTGACCATCACTGCCCTGATCAATGATTTCATCTGGGTGGAAGACCTGATCCGCATCGTGGAAACACAAGCTTCCTCCGAGCTGTTTGGTCTGCTGAAGCGTCCAGATGAAAAATACGTCACCGAGCATGCCTATGACAATCCCAAGTTTGTGGAAGACATGGTGCGCGATGTAGCAGCCCAACTGAATGTGGAAAAGCGCATTGTGAAATACGTGGTGGAATCTGAGAATTTCGAGTCCATTCACAATCACTCGGCCTATGCCTTGATCGAGCGGGATAAACGTATCCAGGCTTAACGCTGGCAAGCCTTGTAGCGAGCTGAAAATAAAAAAGCGCATCCCACCAGATGCGCTTTTTTGTTGCCGAAACCCAGCAAAAATCGCAAGGTCAGTATTTTTTGGTCAACGTCATGGTGATACCGTCGCGCCGCATTTCCATGCGGTTCAGCGCACTCATGCCCAACAATACCATCGCGGGCGAACCACCCTCCAGCACCACACAATCGACCTGATTCAGGATCACGTTTCCCAGCTTCAGCGTATTGATCACCACGCGGTACCCCACCTCCTCCCCCGAGGCAGTATGGATAGGAATGCGAACTCCCTTTTTGTAATCAATGCCTGCATACACCGCATCACCACTGTTCATGGCGATCAATGTAGCCCCGGTATCAACCAGAAATCGGAGCTCGCGGCCATTCACCATGCCATCCGTCACAAAGTGCCCGGCTCCATCGGCATAAAGAGTGACACTGGCAGGGCCGGTGGCCTGATTTCCCGCCACAGTAGCGGCCTGCCCCATCCCTAGTTCACGCCGCTTGCCGTCCACCTCAAGCACCGCCCGGCTGGTATCGGCCGCCACCAACTTGACGCCTTCACGCGAGACCTGGCCCACAGAAAGAGTCTGCGGCTTACCCTTGTTGATAATCAGCATCGCCTTGTTGTTAAACAGGGCCACCACATTGATATCGGTATCCGCATGCACGGCAAACGGCCACAGGCAGAGCAAAGCAAGAGTGAACAGCCGCGGCATGCGGGTCTCCTTCAGAGAGGACTCAGTGGTTTTTCTTGGGCATCAGCCAGGCAAATAACAGGCAGCCCAGCATAGCGCAACTGGCCGAGAGGGTAAATGTCCAGCTGGGACCCAGCGTATCCCAGGCATAACCACTGGCAATCGCTCCTGCCGTGCCGCCCATGCCATAAGAGACGCTGGTATACAGTCCCTGCCCTTTGGACTGATGACGGCCCTTGAAGTATTGATGGGTCAGCGCCACGGCGGCGGCGTGATAAGAGCCGAAGGTTGCCGCATGCAGGGTCTGCGCCAGCAGAATCAGCACCCAGCTATCCACCGCCCAGCCAATCACACTGAATCGTACAAAGGCCAGGACCAGGCTGCCCATCATGATGCGGCGCAAGCCGAACATGGCAGTCAGCCGCGGCATGCCAAGAAAAATCAGAATCTCGCACACCACGCCCAGCCCCCATAACCAGCCGACATGGGTGGCGCTATAACCATGCGCCACCAGATAGATCGAGTAAAAGGTGTAATACACACCATGCGCCGCCGACATGGTGAAACAGGCGACCATCAGCGCGATCACTTCGCGCCGGCGAATAATCGCCCAGAGTGATCCGGCATCATCATGGTGCCGAAGTACGGCGGGATCATTCAGCTTGAGTGAAAACAGAAACACCCCGACCAGCAAACCCAGCACCACCCACAGCAGCGCCCGGATATCACTGAAATCCAGCAGGTAACCGAGGCCAATGACGGCGGCAATAAATCCGATCGACCCCCACAGGCGGATGCGGCCATACCGATCAAACCTATCCCCCAGATGCCCGAGCGTGACTGCCTCAATCAATGGCAAGGAAGCACTCCAGAAAAAACTCAACGCCAGCATCACCGCAAACAGCCAGGCAAATGAGGTCCCGAAGAAGACACCGGCATATGCCAGCAGGCTCAAGCCCGCCAGCCATTGGATGATACGGACGCGATGGCCCAGATGATCGGCCAGCCAGCCCCACAAACTGGGCGAGAATATGCGCGCCACCTGAAACAGCGACATGAGAATCGCGATCTGGAAAGCGCTGAAGGCGAGGGATTTCAGGTAGAGACTCCAGAACGGCGTAAAGGCGCCGACGAAGCCAAAATAGGCAAGATAAAAACCAGACAGACGCCAGTAGAGAGACTTATGCATACCGGACGTCTGCGGTTTTATTCAGAGAAAATCAGATATGTGGTGTGGGGGTCACAACATCGCCGCATTGCGCACGATGACGCAAGGCGTGATCAATGAGCACCAGCGCCATCATGGCCTCGGCAATGGGCGTCGCACGCACACCGACACAGGGGTCATGGCGACCAGTCGTCTGCATGGTGAGTTCGTCGCCCTGCTTGTCGATGGAGCGGCGCTCCTGGGGAATGCTGGACGTTGGCTTGAGCGCGAGGTGGACTTCAATATCCTGCCCGCTCGAAATACCGCCGAGTATGCCGCCGGCATGATTGGTGGCAAAACCATGCGCCGTCAGCTCGTCGCTATGTTCCGAGCCACGCTGCGCCACGCTGGCAAAACCTGCGCCGACCTCAACGCCCTTGACGGCATTGATGCTCATCATGGCGTATGCCAGCTCGGCATCCAGACGATCGTAGACCGGCTCGCCCCAGCCAACTGGCACGCCACGGGCCACCACGGAAATGCGGGCCCCCACGGAGTCACGCTCGGCGCGAATCTTGTCCAGATAAGCCTCAAGCTCAGGCAAGATGGTGCGATTGGGCGCAAAGAAGGGGTTTTCTGCGACAGCATCAAAGGTCTCGAAGGGAATGGTCAGCTCACCCAGCTGGCTCATATAACCCTGAATGGTGACGCCGTAACGCTCTTTCAACCACTTCTTGGCAATGGCGCCTGCCGCCACACGCACTGCCGTTTCGCGGGCACTGGAGCGGCCACCACCGCGGTAATCGCGGATGCCGTATTTCTGCCAGTAGGTGTAATCAGCATGGCCGGGGCGGAATGTCTCGGCGATCTTGCCGTAATCCTGGCTGCGTTGATCCTGATTGCGAATAATGAAGCCTATCGGCGCGCCGGTGGTTTTACCTTCAAACACACCAGACAGGATTTCAACCGTATCCGGCTCCTTGCGCTGCGTGACATGGCGCGAGGTACCGGGTTTGCGCCGGTCCAGCTCCACTTGCAGATCAGCCTCGCTGAGGGCCATGCCCGGCGGACACCCGTCTACCACACCGCCAATGGCGGGGCCGTGAGACTCACCGAAGGAGGTAAGTGTAAAAAGTGTGCCTAGTGTATTGCCGGACATGAGATTCTCTTGCGTATAAGCCTGAAAAGGCTGAAGTTTACCATAAGCGCCAGACTGGCATGCCGCGCCTCAAGCCTTGAGTCCGCGAATCCATTGCGTGTAGACGCGCTCTGCCGTTTTCTGCAGCACCGCCACATTTGCACTTAGCGCCGCCGTGATATCGGCGACCTGTTGCACACCAGGGCTGGCCGCAGCGGCCTGGATTTCATCCGCTCCGACACGGCACCAGTCCAGCACCATTTGCTCGGTCATTTCAATATGGCATTGCAAGGCCAGGTGCTTGCCGATGGCATAAGCCTGATTCTCACAATACGGGCTGACCAGCAATGGAGTCGCCGACGGTGGCGGCGCAAAGGTTTCACCATGCCAGTGGAATGCCAGAAAATGGGCTTGATCACCAAACCAGGCTTTTGCTTCCGGCGCAGCCGTTGGTGACACCTCGCCCCAGCCGATTTCCTTGATCGGGTTCAGCGTTACCTGACCGCCGAGTGCCTGACTGATCAGCTGGCCGCCCAGACAGTGCCCCAGCAGCGGGATATCCAGTGCATACGCTTCACGGATAAGGCCCAGCACAGGCGCTATCCATGGCAGATCATCATGCACACTCATGGGGCCACCCATCAAGACCACGCCACTGTAGTCGGCAATCGATGTGGGCAAGTTTTCACCCTGATCAATCTTCAATAATTGCCAGGGGATCTGGTGCGCATCCAGAAACTGCGCAAGAAATCCGGGACCTTCAACCGCAGCGTGACGAAAAATGATGACGGGCTTCATGCGTAATCCTCATAAAAAGCGGGTTAATTAAAAAACGACATCCATCAGAGATAGCTTTTCTGGCAACCGGCTGGCTGACACAAAACCATCAGGTCGCCAGTATCTTAAACTCGCCAGGTTGCAACCCGGCCAGGGTATGTGCGCCTATCGCATAGCGTATCAACCGGAGGGTAGGAAAGCCGATCTTGGCCGTCATGCGCCTTACCTGGCGATTCTTGCCCTCACTGATGCGGATTTCCAGCCAGGTGGTGGGAATGGCTTTGCGCTCGCGGATGGGCGGAACCCGTGCCCATAGATGGGCAGGCTCGGCAATAATCTTCACCTGTGCAGGCTGAGTCACAAAATCGCCCAAATCGACACCACGGCGCAGCGGCGAGAGTGCTTCATCGTCCGGCGCACCTTCCACCTGAGCCCAATATATCTTGATTTCTTTATGCTTGGGGTGCGCAATCCTGTGTTGCAAGCGGCCGTCATCGGTTAAAATGAGCAAACCTTCGCTGTCCGTATCTAGTCTCCCCGCTGCATATACATCCGGCATCGCGATGTAATCCTTGAGCGTGGGATGATTTTCATGCGCGCTGAACTGGCAAACTACGCCAAAAGGCTTGTTGAACAGAATAAGCATTTAATTTCTAGGGATCTACTCAATGTCTACAAAAATCGTTGTGCCTGGCTTTGGCGAAAAAATCACCGTAAACGCAGATAACTCTCTCAACGTTCCCGATCAGCCGATTATCCCATTTATTGAGGGCGATGGCATTGGCGTTGACATCACGCCCCCCATGATCAAGGTTGTGGATGCTGCGGTAAATAAGGCCTACAGCGGCAAGCGCCAGATTGCCTGGATGGAAGTGTACGCTGGTGAAAAGGCCACCAAGGTATATGGAGACAATACCTGGCTGCCTGAAGAAACCATGAAAGCCGTGCGCGACTATGTGATCTCGATCAAGGGCCCGCTGACAACGCCAGTAGGCGGTGGCATCCGCTCGCTGAATGTGACCCTGCGTCAGGAACTGGATCTGTATGTCTGTCTGCGCCCGGTACAGTACTTCACTGGCGTGCCCAGCCCGGTTAAACACCCGGAAAAAACCGACATGGTGATTTTCCGTGAAAACACCGAAGACATTTATGCTGGTATCGAGTGGGCGGCAGGGACCGATGAAGTCAAGAAAGTCATCGACTTCCTTTCCGACATGGGCGTGCGCAAGAAAATCCGTTTCCCCGAAACCTCTTCCATCGGCATCAAGCCAGTATCGGTGGATGGCAGCAAGCGCCTGGTTCGCAAGGCTATTCAATATGCGATCGACAACAACCGCAAATCGGTGACCATTGCCCACAAAGGCAACATCATGAAATTCACCGAAGGAGGATTCAAGACCTGGGGCTATGAAGTTGCCAAGGAAGAGTTTGGCGCGGTGGAGATTGATGGCGGCCCATGGTGCAAGCTGCCAAATGGCATCATCATCAAGGATTGCATTGCCGATGCCTTCCTGCAGGAAATCCTGCTGCATCCGCAGGACTATGACGTGGTAGCCACCCTGAATCTGAACGGCGACTACATGTCCGATGCGCTGGCCGCGCAGGTAGGTGGTATTGGCATTGCGCCAGGCGCCAATCTGTCGGATACCGTGGCCATGTTTGAGGCAACACACGGCACTGCCCCCAAGATTGCAGGCAAGGATATCGCCAACCCAAGCTCACTCATCCTCTCCGCTGAGATGATGCTGCGCCACATGGGCTGGGCAGAAGCCGCCGACCTGGTGCTAAAAGGCGTGGGGCAAGCGATTAGCGCCAAACGCGTCACGCATGACTTTTCCTCGCAAATGGAAGGCGCTACGCAAGTGGGCAGCGCTCAATTTGGCGACGAAATCATCAACAACATGTAATCAGCCAGCCATGTTAGCCACGCCATGCGGGTGGCTAACATGCGCAAAACTCACTACAAATGAAAACGGCCCGCGTGACGGGCCGTTTTCATGAAGACTGGTTAGCTTAAAAAGCTTAGGCCTTCTGGATGTTGGAAGCCTGTTTGCCTTTAGGGCCTTCGGTAACGTCAAAGCTTACGCGCTGACCTTCCTTAAGACTTTTGTAGCCAGACTCTACAATTGCGGAGAAGTGTGCGAACAAATCGTCGCCACCATCGTCCGGGGTAATGAAACCAAAACCTTTGGAGTCATTAAACCACTTTACGGTACCTGTTGCCATTTCATACTTCCTTGCTAAAACATTAAGAGGAGGCGTCCTCAAAAGTTTGTACTTCAAGACTTTAAGTCGGTAGTGCCGGCTACTATGACCTCGAATCCAAACGCCTGAACGCGTTTTTACGTGTGTTGAATCAAGAAGTCAAGGTTTTTTTAGCGTTTTTTGCATTTTATTTGAACTTTTTAAAACAGTTCCAATACAAGACAGCTAAGTACCTAATTCAACTACGCTATTTACCCCTAATCTGACGGGGCACGCCAAGTATTCACTTGGATTCTGAAGTGCAATGGCTATTTATCTGTATTGAAATGCAAAATTTGTCACCTGTATATGTCACTTGCTTTACAAAAAAAAGCCGACCGTGCATTATTAAATGTCGTGAAAACTCCCAATACAAGCACAGCAAGGTCGGTTATCTGAATGGCAGCCACCACCCTTCCCAGTAAGTTAGGCGGGCTTGCACGCATGCTGGTGCAAGAGCAACTGCTATCGGAAGAAGACGCGGCCAGTGTACAGGCCAGTGCAACTGCACAACGCATCCCCTTTGTCAGCCAACTGGTACAAAGCAAGAAACTGCCGGCACTGAAAATTGCCGAGACGGCAGCCAATGCCTTCGGCTTCCCCTTGTTTGATCTTGATGCTTTAAATCCCGATTACATTCCGGCCAAAACGATAGACACCAAGCTCATGGCGAGCAGCCGTGTCATGGCATTGCAAAGCCGCGGCAATTCGCTGTTTGTCGCCCTGTCCGACCCCACCAATCTGCATGCCCTGGATGATGTGCAGTTTCAGGTGGGCATGGCGCTTTCCCCTGTGGTGGTCGAAGAAGACAAACTGAGCAAGTGGATTGCCAGACTGGTGGAAGCGAGCGATACCAGCATGCAATCGCTCAGCATGAGCGATGAATTTAGCCTGGACATGGAATCCGGCAATGAGCCGGTGGAGCAAGAAGTCAGCAGTGCGGAAATTGACGATGCTCCGGTGGTGAAATACATCCAGAAGATACTGCTGGATGCGATCAACATGGGTGCCTCTGACCTGCATTTCGAACCGTATGAAAAGTATTACCGCATTCGCTATCGGGTAGATGGTGTGTTGCAGGAAATCGCCCAGCCACCGCTGGCCATCAAGGAAAAAATGGCCTCCCGCATCAAGGTGATCTCCAATCTGGATATCTCGGAAAAGCGTGTTCCGCAGGATGGCCGCATGAAACTGGTGCTGTCCAAAACCCGGACCATCGACTTCCGCGTCAGCACCCTGCCCATGATCAATGGCGAAAAAATCGTCATGCGGATTCTGGACCCAAGCAGCGCCACGCTAGGCATTGAGGCACTGGGTTATGAGCCTGACCAGAAAGAGGCACTGCTCAGTGCCGTCAGCCGCCCATATGGATTGGTACTGGTCACTGGGCCCACTGGCTCTGGCAAAACCGTGTCTCTCTATACCTGCCTCAATATTCTCAATAGCCCAGGCGTCAACATTTCCACTGCGGAAGACCCGGCGGAAATACCCTTGCCTGGCATCAACCAGGTGAATGTGAATGACAAGCAGGGCCTGACCTTTGCCGCTGCCTTGAAAGCATTTTTGCGGCAGGATCCCGATATCATCATGATCGGGGAAATTCGCGATCTGGAAACCGCCGACATGGCGATCAAGGCCGCCTCGACCGGCCACATGGTGCTGTCCACCCTGCATACCAACGATGCGCCATCGACCCTGACCCGCCTGATGAATATGGGCGTAGCGCCTTTCAACATTGCCTCGGCTGTTTCGCTGATTACAGCCCAGCGCCTGGCACGACGCTTGTGCCCGCATTGCAGAGAGCCACTCGACCTGCCAAAAGAAGCGCTGCTCAGTGTGGGATTCACCGAAGCTGATCTGGATGGAAGCTGGCAACTGTATGGGCCGCGCGAGGGTGGCTGCGAGATGTGCAATGGCGGCTACAAAGGTCGGGTGGGGATTTACCAGGTCATGCCCGTTTCAGACGAAATGAGCCGTATCATCATGAAAAACGGCACCGCGCATGATATTGCGGACCAGGCCAAGCGCGAAGGCGTACGTGACCTTCGCCAGTCAGGTCTCATGAAAGTCAAACAGGGTCTCACTTCCATCGCAGAGGTTGAGGCAGTGACCAATGAATAATCCGCCAACCATAGCATCACTCAGGGGTAATTATGGCCGCACAAGCTAGCAAGGAAGTGATCTACGCCTGGGAAGGCACGGACAAAAAAGGCAAAAAAATCAAAGGCGAAGTCAAAGCCAGTGGCGAAGCCTTCGTCAATGCCACCTTGCGTCGCCAGGGCATTACCGTTACCAAGATCAAAAAACAGAGCGGCCTCAAGTCTGGCGGCAAGGTCAAGGAAAAGGATGTCACGCTATTTACGCGTCAACTGGCCACCATGATGAAAGCCGGCGTGCCGCTGCTACAGGCATTTGAGATTGTCGGCAAAGGGCATAACAATCCCGCGGTTTCCAAACTGCTGGGCGATATCAAATCCGACGTGGAAACTGGCAGCAGTCTCAGCCAGGCGTTCCGAAAATACCCGCTTTACTTTGATGCCCTTTATTGCAACCTCGTAGGCGCGGGTGAGCAAGCCGGTATTCTGGATTCGCTACTGGAGCGCCTGGCGACCTACAAAGAAAAAATCCTCGCGATCAAAAGCAAGATCAAATCGGCGCTGTTTTACCCCGTCTCCATCGTTGTCGTCGCCTTTATCATCACTGCCGTCATCATGATTTTCGTGATTCCGGCATTCAAGGAGTTGTTCACCAGCTTTGGTGCAGACTTGCCAGCGCCCACCTTGCTGGTCATGGCGATTTCCGACTTTTTCGTCGAATACTGGTGGGCAATTTTTGGGGCCATTGGTGGCGGCGTGTGGTTTTTCTTCTACTCATGGAAGCGCTCGATCAAGATGCAAGCGACCATGGACCGGCTTGTTCTTAAAATTCCGGTATTTGGAGAGTTGATACGCAAGGCCACCATCGCCCGCTTTGCCCGCACCCTCTCCACCATGTTTGCCGCCGGCGTGCCACTGGTGGAAGCACTGGACTCCGTTGCCGGCGCATCGGGCAATCGCGTTTACTATGAGGCAACCAAGCAGATTCAAAGCGAGATCAGCACGGGTACCAGCCTCACCGTGGCCATGCAGAATGTAGAAGTTTTCCCGAATATGGTATTGCAAATGGTCGCCATTGGTGAGGAATCGGGTGCGCTTGACTCGATGCTGTCCAAGGTCGCCGATTTCTACGAAGCAGAAGTGGATGATGCCGTAGAAGCCTTGTCCAGCCTGATGGAGCCTATCATCATGGTCGTGCTGGGCACGCTGATCGGGGGGCTGGTCATCGCCATGTACCTGCCTATCTTCAAGATGGGGCAAGTGGTTTAAGGCGCGTTGCAACAGATTAGCCCGCTGGCTTTTCAGCGGGTTGCGGACACAAAAAAAGAGGCGGATTACCGCCTCTTTTTTTACAGCCCGAAAACAGTGACTGTTATTTCTTGGCTGGCGTGGTACTCATGGCTTTTTCAATATCCTTCGCAGGATACGCACCCAGCATGCGTTTGCCATCGGCAAAAATCAGGGTGGGGGTGCTCACCACGCCCAGTTTGCGACCAAGCTCGGCCGATTTATCAATCGCAGAAGTATCGCAGTTACCGGCTTTGGCCAGCTGACCATTCAGTACCCAATCCTGCCAGGCCTTGGCGCGATCAGCAGCGCACCAGATCGCCTTGGATTTGTTTACCGCATCAGGATGCAGTTGTTCCAGCGGGAAAAGGAAGGTGTAGATCGTGACATCGTTGATGTTCACCAGCTCCTTTTGCTCAAGCCGTTTGCAATAAGGGCAGTCGGGGTCAGAAAACACGACCAGCTTGCGGCTGCCATTGCCCTTGACGACCTTGATGGCCTGATCCAGCGGCAAGGAAGAAAAGTCCACCTTGGTCAGTTCATCCAGACGCTCGCCAGTCACATCACGCTTGGACTTGGGCTCGATAAGACGGCCATCCGCAATCAGAAAGCTGAATTTGTCGTCGGTATAGATAATCTGACCATCCAGAAATACTTCATACAAGCCGGCATAGCTGGTTTTGGTAATGCTTTCAACCCGCACTTTGGGATACGTCGCTTCAATCGCCTTGCGCAGGCTGGCTTCATCGGCGTGGACATTCAGGCTGAACGCCGCAACCAGCATCATTCCCATCAACTTCTTAATCATGAAATTTCCTTAATCAAACTGCTTAAATAATAGCGTGCTGTATCAGCGGTTTTTTCAATGCGGAAGCATCTACCAGCCGCATGCCATGATTACGCAAACGCCGTAGCACCGGATGCTCACTGGCAAAAAGCAGTTGCAAGCCATGCGTCAATCCCTGCAACGATACCATATCCGTCTTGCGCGACCGCTCGTAATGACGCAAAAGCTGAATATCGCCCCAGCTTTGCAGGGCGTGTCGCCGGGTCAGACTCTGCATCAGGCTAACCACATCGCGAAAGCCCAGATTCACTCCTTGCCCAGCCAGCGGATGCACCTGATGCGCGGCATCGCCCACCAGCGCCAGATGGGGCTTCACCAGCACATGCGATGTCTGTTTGACCAGAGGAAACGCAGCA
Source organism: Methylovorus glucosotrophus (assembly GCF_009858335.1). NCBI lineage: Bacteria > Pseudomonadati > Pseudomonadota > Betaproteobacteria > Nitrosomonadales > Methylophilaceae > Methylovorus > Methylovorus glucosotrophus. The sequence goes on along the minus strand of NZ_VMSE01000002.1, from coordinate 522,760 downwards.
GCTGGCGTAATCAGGCGCAAAGCGCCCAAGGCATGCTGCCCAGCCTCAGCCACACGTGCCTCCAGCGCCGCGGCATCCATGGCAAGTAATTCTTTTGCCCCCTCCGTGGACCAGACAATCGAAATGCGGTTCCCCGGCAATGGCAACCAGGCCAGGATTCCATCCTTATTCAGCCATTGCCGCGCGATATTGCCGTGTGGCAATGCCGTTTCGAAATTCGCCACCAACCCTTGCTGGGCATACACATGTTTATCGCTGCTGATGCCGGCCTGCTGCCGTACCCAGGAGGCCCCGCCATCGGCTGCCACCAGCAGGTCGGCACTAATTTTCTCACCACTTTCCAGCGTCAGCGTAGCGGCTTTGTCACTGAAAGAGGCACCCGCACACGCAGTACCAAATCGCAGATCAACGCCAGCCTCGTCCAGAGCTTGCAGTAGCGCCTGCTGCAAGGCCATGTTTTCAACAATAAACCCCAGTTGGGAGGCGCCTATGTCTTCGGCGTCAAAATGCAACTGGTCTTGGGCGCTATCGCCCCAGACCATCATGCGATCGATCGGGCAAATTCGCTCCGCGGGGATACGCGACCAGACACCCAGCGCTGCCAGCCACTCGGCATTGCCCGGGGTGATGGCATAAATCCGGCTATCCCAGTCATGCGTGAGTTCCTCGGAAGAGCGTGCTGCACGATCCAGCAAAATAGCATGCATGCCCTGGGGCGTGGCCGCCAGCGCCGTTGCCAACCCCACCAGGCCGCCACCTACCACTACCATCTCAGCGCGGGTACTCATCCACGGCTCCCAAAACTCATCTTGCGCACCAATCTGTGTTTAACAAAAGGCACCACATCCAGCAAACCCAGGCCTACACCCCGCATGCGATTGAGTCCGACAATGTCATTGGAAAACAGGTTGACGAGGAAATCGGTAAACAGCAAACCGCGCTTGGTATCGGTTTTACGGCTGGCACTGTAAGCCTTGAACATATCCGGGCTTCCCCATGCGGCGGCAGGCGTTTCGGCAATTTTCCTGGCCAGCTCCCAGGCATCGCGCAGCCCCACATTGAAACCTTGCCCGGCCACCGGATGCATGGTCTGGGCGGCATTGCCGATCACCACCAGATGGGGCGCAGTTACGGGATCAAGATAGGACAGCTTGAGCGGAAAGCTCATGCGCTTTTCCACCTGCAAAAAACGCCCAACGCGATCACCAAAGTGCTGATGCAACTGCTGCAGGAAGACCTCGTCCGGCAGTTCCAGCAAACCGTGGATGGCATCTGCCTGTCCAGTCCATACCAGCGAAAAGTCACGCGGCCCATTGGGCAACAGGGCGACCGGGCCATCCGGGGTGAATCGCTCATAGGCAATATTGTCGTGGGCCAGCTCGGCGCGGACCTTGGTAACCAGGGCATCATGTCCATAGTGCTTGGTTTCGCGCTTCAGCCCCGGAATATCGCCCAGGCTGCGGCCACCATCGGCCAGGACTACCAGCTTGCCGGTCAGGGTATGTGTCACGCCATGCTGCCGGTAACTCACTTCACCATGTTCGGCTGAAGGCGTAATCGTCAGCACCTCGGCTTCATGGCGGATATCGGTCTCGTTATCCTGCTGTAATGCGCGATCAAGCACACGGCTCAGATTGCCATAGGAGAGCACATAACCCAGCGCCGATTGGCCGTGCTCTTCCGCCCGCAAGCGCGAGCGGCCCAGGCTGCCACGTTGTGAAATATGAATGGTGTTGATGGCGGTCGCCTGCTCTGCAAGCTGGCTCCATAGACCGAGCTTTTCCAGAATGACGCGCGTACCATAAGACAAAGCAAGCGCGCGCTGATCCGCATGTGCTGCACCGGGCGCACGGGCTTCCAGCAAGGTGGCACGCAGGCCCTGCTTGCGCAGCGTGAGTGCCAGAGTAGCGCCGACCGGACCGCCACCTACGATAATGATATCGGCCTGATCACTCATGCTGCCCTCATCAACTCTTCAATCGCGGCGACGGTTTTAGGTGCCGATTCGGTAATGATGTCGCAACCCTCGGCAGTCACCAGCGCATCATCTTCAATACGGATGCCGATATTCCAGAACGCTTCCGGCACACCGTCGGCAGGTCGAATGTAACAACCCGGCTCCACCGTCAGCACCATGCCTGGCTGCAATGTGCGCCATTCGCCGTCCAGCTTGTACTCACCTGCATCATGTACATCCAGGCCTAACCAGTGGCCAGTGCGATGCATGTAAAACTGGCGATAATCGCCCGACTCAAGCACCGCATCCACTGTGCCACGACACAGGCCCAGATCAATAAAGCCTTGCGCCAACACCTTGAGTGCGGCTTCATGCGGGGCGTTCCAGTGCGATTGCGGGTTGACCTGGGCGATGGCGGCGTATTGCGCCGCCAGCACGAGCTCATAAACATCCTTTTGCGCCCCACTGAATCGGCCATTGACGGGAAAAGTCCGCGTAATGTCCGAAGCATAACCATCCAGTTCGCAGCCCGCGTCGATCAGCAACAGATCGCCATCGTTGAGCGGCGCATTGTTGGCGATGTAATGCAGCACGCAGGCATTCGCGCCGCCGGCCACGATGGAGGTATATGCTGGATACTGGCTGCCATGGTGATAAAAGGTATGCAGCAACTCGGCTTCAATTTCGTATTCATGCTTGCCGGGCCTGGTGACCTGCATGGCACGCGCATGTGCTTCAGCCGAAATAACGGCCGCACGGCGCATGGTGGCAAGCTCCTGCGGCGACTTGATAAGCCGCATCTCGTCCAGCAAGGCTCTCACATCGCGAATCGCAGCAGGCGCGCTGACCCCCGCCCGGCCCTGACTGCGCAATTGATTGATCCACCCCGTCACGCGCTGATCCCAGGCCGCATCGGCGCCCAGGCTGAAGTAAAGTTCGGGCTGATTGGCGAGCAAGGCCGGGATGCGGGTATCCAGTTCGCTGATGGAGTAGGCTTCGTCGACGCCGAACTCGGCCAACGCACCGGCGGGACCATGGCGAAAGCCATCCCAGATTTCGCGTTCCATATCCTTGTTGCGGCAGAACAGGATGCTTTTGGGGGTATCCCCGGCAATCACCACGATCACGGCTTCGGGCTCGGTAAAGCCCGTCAGGTAGTAAAAGTAGCTGTCATAGCGATAGGGATAATGGGTATCCCGATTGCGCAGGGCCTCTGCGGCGGTAGGGATGATGGCGACACCCTGCCCCATGCGGCTGGCAAGGGTGGCACGGCGGGATTGCAAATGCGGTATATCTAGCATGGCATGACCTTAAGCATGTGACTCATTCAGATAGGCATCCAGCTGCGCCAGCTGGGCAGGCGTGCCTATATTGTCCCAAACACCCGAAAAATGCCGGCCGGCCAATTGCTGCCTGGCGATCGCCTGTTTGAACAGGGGCAGCATGGGCATGCTTGCCCCCGCGGGTACGCTGGCAAAAAAAGCAGGCTGAAAAACCCCGATATTGGCATAGGTCAGCTTGGGGTTGCCATCCAGCTGAATCAAGCCATCGACCAGACCAAAATCCCCGGCCGCGTGCCAGGATGGATTGTCCACCATCCACAGGCAGGCCAGGGCAGCATCATTTTCGGCCAGCAAACCTTCGCTCAACTCCCGGTAATCCGCCTCAACATAAATGTCGCCACTGATCACCAGAAAAGGCGCATCGCCCAACAAAGGCAAGGCCGCGGCTACGCCGCCCGCTGTTTCCAGCGCCTCGGCTTCTCGCGAGTACTCTATCGACAGGCCCCAGGCGCTGCCGTTCCCCAGTGCCTGCTCAATTTGCGCGCCGAGGTAGGCATGATTGATGACCACCTCGGAAAAGCCCGCGGCGGCCAGATGCTCGAGGTGATGCACGATCAATGGCTTGCCACCCGCTTTCAATAAAGGCTTGGGCGTATGGTCGGTCAGCGGCCGCATGCGGGAGCCGCGGCCCGCCGCCAGTATCATCGCGCGCATCAGAAGGTCAAACCCTGCTGCGGGGCAACATCATGCAGTTGATCCAGCAGGCGCCACATCGGGCGCAGCTCGGTATAGCGGGCGCAGACACGGCGCAAATATTCCAGCACCAGTGGCATGTCCTTGAGATAACCATCCTTGCCATCGCGGTAATTCAGACGGGCAAAAATCCCCAGCACCTTGATATGACGCTGCGCGCCCATGAACTCAAAATCGCGATAAAACTCGGAAAAATCCTGCGGCACCGGCAAACCTGCATCGCGTGCCGATTGCCAGTAGCGCACCGTCCAATCCAGCACCTGCTCTTCTTCCCAGGCGATGTAGGCATCCTTGAACAGAGAGACCAGATCATAGGTAATCGGCCCATACACGGCATCCTGAAAATCCAGCACGCCGGGGTTAGGCTCGCAGAGCATCAGGTTGCGGGCATGGTAATCACGATGCACATAGACTTGGCCCTGAGACAGCGCATTTTGGGTAAGGACGGCAAAGGTGCTGTCCAGCACCGCCTGTTGTTTTGCATCCAGCTCCCTGTTCAGATGCCGTTTGACATACCAGTCCGGGAACAGCTGCATTTCCCGCATGAGCAAGGCTTCATCGTATGGAGGCAAAACGCCAGGGCGACTGGCGCGCTGCAATGACACCAGCGCCTGACAGGCATCACGATACAAGGCACTGGCATTGTCTGCCGTCAACACTTGCAGGTAGGTCGTGTCGCCCAGATCACTTAATAACAAAAATCCCTGCTCCAGATCTTGCGCCAGTACCTGCGGCACATGAAGATCAGCCTCCAGTAGCAGCCTGGCGACTTCGACGAATGGCCGGCAATCTTCCTGAGGCGGCGGCGCATCCATCGCAATCAGGGTGCGGTCCGCCAGATGTACTCGAAAATAACGCCGGAAACTGGCATCGGCCGAGGCCGTGGTCAGCTGATAAGCGGCATGGTTCAGAACCTGATCCAGCCACGCCTGCAGTTGAGTCAATCGCATGGGGTAAAAACTTCCTGACAAAATTAACACTTGTGGCAACGCCTGCGAATGCTTGCGCGACGCGGTTTTCACGCTATCGGCGGCAAAGATATGCATTGCCTAAAAATTGAATTTATGCGATTTTATCACCCTATAACAAAGTCCCACCCACACTTTTTGCGTAGCCCAACCATAGTGAAAATCCGCCGACTACCATTTGCCGTAGCCCTCATTTGCCTCAACTACAGTTCAGTCCAAGCCGCAGAGACATCCGAACTCGAGCAAATGGGCAGCGCTCCGTTGCAGACCGTGGGCGTCAACAGCCAGCCGGGTGAAGTCGTCATTGAAGGCGACAAGCTGCAGATGAATCTGGGCCGCAAAATGAAAGCCACCGGCAATGCCTCGCTGCACCAGCAAAGTCAGGATGTATACGGCGATGTGATTGAGTACGACGAGCAAAACGAAGCCCTGCACGTGCTGGGCAATGCCCGCATCGAGTCTGGTGGCGGTGTCGTCACCGGCCCGGAGCTGCGCATGCAGCTGCATGAAAACATAGGCGAAATGCGCGACGCCTCCTTCAAGCTCAATAATCAGTTCACCGGGATCCCGCTGGCAGGCGCTGCCAACCTGGGCACCACAAAAACCTTTGCCGACCCGAATGAAATCATAGCGGACAGCAACTCGCAGATCAGCTCACAAAATATAGACGACAAATCCAGCAGTTCGCCAGGCTTCCAGAAGAAAATAGGCGCATCGCGCGGTGATGCCTCGGCCATTTTCTTTGAAGGCCAGGATAAAAAGCGCCTGACCAGTGCACGCTACACCACTTGCGAAGTGGGCAAGGATGACTGGTACATCAAGGCCAGTGAGCTTGAGCTGGATGATTACACCAAGACGGCCACCGCCCGCAATGCGCGCGTGGAGTTCTTGAATACGCCGATTCTGTATACGCCATGGATCAGTTTTTCCTTCCTGAATCAGCGCAAGACCGGTTTATTGTCGCCGACCTTTGGCACCACATCGCGTAGCGGTTTTGAATTGCTGACCCCGTTTTACTGGAACATCGCGCCCAATATGGACGCCACCGTCGCCACCCGTTATCTGGGTACGCGCGGCATGCAATACCAAGGGGAATTCCGCTATCTGGGTGAAACCTACTCGGGCATTGATAACGTCGAATATCTTCCAAGTGACTCCAGCACGGGCGATACGCGTTACTACATGCGCTTCAAGCATGACCAGACATTGCCCAATGGTTGGTCGACGGGTTACCAGTTCGAAAAGGTATCGGATGACAAATACTTCTCCGAACTCTCTACCCGCATTACGGTAACCAGCCGCGTGAATTTGCCGCAACAGGCATATTTGAATTACTCGGACGACACATGGAATTTCAATGGCCTCGTGCAAAAGTACCAGACACTGGATGGGGTATCTTACCCATATGAACGCCTGCCACAACTGACACTGACCGGCAACAAAGATGTCGGTGCATTCAACACCAACCTGTACTCCCAATGGGTCAGCTTTGACCGCAACCCCAGCAGTCCAGTAAATCGTACTACCGATAGCGGCGAGACACTGACCACTTCTGTTACCGGCAATCGCTTTACCGCCTACCCATCTGTCAGCCTGCCCATGGCCAGGCCATATGGCTATATCACACCAAAAATTGGTTTGCATTACACAAGCTACGGACTGGAAAACTCCGCCTACACCCTGGGTTCAGTCAGCGGCAATTATGAATCCACCGACCGCACATTGCCGATCGCCAGCATAGACAGCGGACTGTTCTATGACCGCCAGGTACGTGTGGTCAAAAACATGTACACACAGACACTGGAGCCCCGTCTCTACTATGTGTACATTCCGTATCGCGATCAGTCCATGCTGCCGGTGTTTGACAGTTCACAGTCCGACTTGAGCATGAGCACCCTGTTCCTGGAAAACCAGTTCAACGGCAATGACCGCATCAACAACGCCAACCAGATAACCCTGGCAGTCACCTCACGCATGATCGACAGTCGCACGGGTGAGCAGCGGCTTGCCGCCACCGTAGGCCAGCGCTTTTACTTTGCTGACCAGAAGGTGGGTCTTCCCGGTGCAAACCTGCGTACCGGTGACTCCTCCGATATCGTGACCGCCCTCACTGCCAAGCTGCTCAACAAGTGGAGCCTGGATACGGCATGGCAGTTCAATACGGATCGCAGCCGCACCACCAAGGCCAACATCGGTGCCCGCTACAACCCCGAGCCCGGCAAAGTGCTGAATATCGGCTACCGTTACACCGAGGATCGCCTCGAACAGATCAATCTTTCCAGCCAATGGCCGCTGGGCAATGGCTGGTATGGCCTGGGCCGCTGGAACTACTCCCTGCGTGAAACCCGCCCGATTGAAGGTCTGGCGGGGCTTGAATACAACGCAGGCTGCTGGCAGGCGCGTACCGTGCTGCAACGCGTCTCCACCGCAACGGCCAGTGCCAACTATGCCTTCTTTATCCAACTGGAACTGGGCGGCCTGGCCTCCATTGGTTCCAATCCGTTAACTCTGTTAAACCGGGGTATTCCAGGCTACACCAGCACTGGCTTGCTCCCCGATACCGTTCAGCAACAACCATCCTCCTATGAGTAATATGACCATTAAAAACTGCCTGATGGCAGGCCTGTTCCTGTGGGCTGGCGCCTTGCTGCCGCATGTCGCTATCGCCGCACAGGACGGCTCTGTCAACAAGATTGACCGTATCGTGGCCGTCGTCGACCAAGGCGTCGTCACCGAGAAAGAATTAAACGACCGCATTGAAATCGTCAGCGCGCAACTGGAAAAGCAAGGCAACCAGTTACCGCCACGCAATGTGCTCGAAAAACAGATACTGGAGCGCCTGATCAACGACCGGTTGCAGCTTCAGTATGCAGCGCAGACCGGCCTGCGCGTAGACGATGACCAGCTCGACAAGACCATCATGCGTATCGCCGAGCAGAACAAGATGGGAGTACCGGAGTTCAAGGAAGCCCTGGCAGCAGAAGGCATTGTCTACAAGAAATTCCGCGAAGACATCCGCAACGAAATCCTGCTGGCGCGCTTGCGCGAGCGTGAAGTGGACAACCGCGTCAATGTCACCGAATCCGAAGTGGATAACTTCCTGACCACGCAATCCTCCCGTCAGGACTCGTCGGACGAATATGAAATCTCCCACATCCTCATCCGCGCGCCAGAAGATGGATCGCCTGAAGATCTGAAGCGCCTGCGTGAAAAAGCCGAAGATGCCCTGAAAAAACTTCAGGCCGGCGAGGACTTCGGACAGGTATCCGCCCGCGTATCCGATGCACCCAATGCACTGGAAGGCGGCAAGCTGGGATGGAAGACCGCGGCCCAGGTGCCCGCCTTATTCCTGGAAGCACTGAAGCCCATGCAGGTCGGCCAGTTATCCGGCATTCTGCGCAGCCCCAATGGCTTTCATATTCTCAAGCTTACCGACCGTCGTGGTGGCAATACCTCCACCATGGTGCAGCAAACGCATACCCGCCACATCCTGATCAAGACCAGCGAAGTGCTGTCGGAAACAGAAGCCAAGCGCAAGATTGATGGCATCAAGCAACTGATTGATAACGGTGAGGATTTTGGTGAGGCAGCCAAACGCTATTCCAACGATGGCTCGGCAGCCAATGGCGGCGACCTCGGCTGGGTTAACCCGGGTGACACCGTTCCACAATTTGAAAAAGCCATGAATGCCTTGCAGCCAGGGCAGATCAGTGACGCCGTGCGTTCGCCTTTTGGCTGGCATCTGATTCAGGTGCTGGAACGCCGCAACCAGGACATGACGCGCGAAGCAGAACGCATGAAAGCGCGTCAGGAAATCCGCCAGCGCAAAGCTGATGAAGCTTACCAGGACTGGGTGCGCGAACTGCGTGACCGCGCCTATGTCGAGCTGCGCCTGGAAGACAAATATTAAGCAGTGGACAGGCGCTTACCCCACATTGCCATTACCGCTGGCGAACCCGCCGGCATAGGTCCCGATTTGTGTGTGATGCTGGCCAGTCAGCCACTGGCGGCCTGCGTCACCGTCATTGCGGACCGCGACCTGCTCACAGCACGCGCACAACAACTGGGCTTGCCCCTCACCATCACCTCCGACGAAACGGCTCCATCCCTGCACCAGGGCAAGGGTGAGCTGCGGGTGCACCATACCCCGCTAGCCAGCCCGGCCATGGCAGGCACGCTGGATGCGCGCAACAGCGCCTATGTGCTGCGCACGTTGGAGATCGCGCTAGAGGGCTGCGCCAATGGTCGCTTCAACGCCATGGTCACCGCTCCCGTACACAAAGGCGTGATCAATGATGCGGGTATCGCCTTTACCGGCCACACCGAGTTTCTGGCAGAAAAAACCGGCACCGCGCAAGTGGTGATGATGCTGGTAGGCGGCGGCATGCGCGTGGCACTGGCTACCACCCACTTGCCCTTAACCGCCGTCAGTGCTGCCATTACACGCCGCAGCCTGGAAACCACGCTGCGCATCCTGCATCACGACCTGATCCATAAATTCGGCATCGCCCAGCCGCGCATTCTGGTGGCCGGGCTGAATCCGCACGCCGGTGAAGGTGGTTATCTCGGCGATGAAGAAATCACCACCATTACCCCCGTGCTGGATCAGCTGCGCAGCGAGGGCATGCTGCTGCAAGGCCCACTACCGGCAGATACGCTGTTTGCGCCTCATCACCTGCAGCACGGCGATGCGGTGCTGGCGATGTATCATGACCAGGGCCTGCCGGTGCTCAAACACGCCAGCTTCGGCGGCGGCGTCAACGTCACGCTGGGGCTGCCCATCATCCGCACCTCGGTAGACCATGGCACGGCACTCGACCTTGCTGGCACCGGCAACGCCAACCCTGGCAGCCTGCTGGCCGCCATCCAGCTTGCCATTGAACTCTCACAGAAAACATCCGCTTCCGCATGAAACACGTTGCAAAAAAACGCTTCGGCCAGAATTTCCTGACAGATCAGGCCATCATCACCAGCCTGGTCAATGCCATCGCCCCGCAGGCGAATGACCTCATGGTCGAAATCGGCCCTGGTCTTGGCGCCCTGACCCAACCCTTGTTGCAACGGTTGGAAAACCTGCACGTGGTGGAAATTGACCGCGACATCATCGCCTGGATGGAAAAGCACTACGCCCCCGGCAAGGTCACCATGCACAACATGGATGCACTGAAATTTGATTTCGCCAGCATTGCGCCCCGGCTGCGCGTGGTCGGCAACCTGCCATACAACATTTCCACCCCCATCCTGTTTCATCTGCTGGATAACGTAACCCACATCATCGACATGCACTTCATGCTGCAAAAGGAAGTGGTCGAGCGCATGGTCGCCGAGCCCTCCAGCGCGGCTTACGGGCGTTTGTCGGTCATGCTGCAATACCATTTGCACATGGAGTATCTGTTCACCGTGCCGCCTGAAGCCTTTGACCCGGCCCCCAAGGTGGAATCCGCCTTTGTACGCTGCGTGCCGCATACCGAGCTGCCATTTCCCGCCAAGGATTACGCCTTGTTTTCCCGTGTGGTGGCGACCGCATTCGGCCAGCGCCGCAAGACGCTGCGCAACACGCTCAAGGGCCTGCTGGATGACGCGGGCTTTGAAGCGCTCGGCATCGATTCGCAGTGGCGCGCAGAAAATCTGCCGCTCTCCGCATTTGTCAGCATCGCCAATTACCTCGTTTGATATAATCGCGGTTTCGATTCCGCACTCAGTACAAAAAAGGAACCTCACGTGAGACTGATACTTCTTGGCGCTCCCGGCGCCGGTAAAGGCACCCAGGCCAATTTCATCAAGGAAAAATTCAATATTCCGCAAATTTCCACCGGCGACATGCTGCGCGCAGCAGTCAAGGCAGGCACGCAACTGGGGCTGGAAGCCAAGAAATTCATGGATGCGGGTGGTCTGGTGCCGGATGAAGTGATCATCGGTCTGGTCAAGGAGCGCATCAAGGATGACGACTGCAAGGCCGGTTTCCTGTTTGATGGCTTTCCACGCACCATTCCGCAAGCCGAAGCGATGAAGCAAGCCGGTGTTGGCATCGATTACGTCGTGGAAATCGACGTCCCCGACGAAGCGATTGTCGAACGCATGAGCGGCCGCCGCTCGCACCCGGCTTCCGGCCGTACCTACCACGTCAAATTCAACCCGCCCAAGGTCGAAGGCAAGGACGACATCACCGGCGAAGACCTGGTGCAGCGTGAAGATGACAAGGAAGAAACCGTGCAAAAGCGCCTGCAGGTTTACCATGAGCAGACCGAACAGCTGATCGGCTACTACTCCGACTGGGCCAAGTCTGGCACCGGCGGCGCTCCGCAGTACGTCAAGGTCAATGGCCTGGGCGACATGAACAAGATACGCGACAGCATTTTTGATGCCTTGAAGTAAGCTGTTTACTGCATCTTGCGTTTCAGCAAAAAGCCCGCTTGCGCGGGCTTTTTTTCATGGTGCATGCAGGCGCATGTTTTTACGCCGCAGTCTGACATGGCATACGGCTTCAAGGTATAATTTTAGCTTTATAAATCATTACAAAAGCCCACGTCCTCATGCAGCAGCAGTATCCTTTCCGCGAAATTGAACAACAGGCCCAGCAATACTGGGAAACACATCAGACATTTGCCGCCAGCGAGCAAAGCGACAAGCCAAAATACTATTGCCTGTCGATGTTCCCCTACCCCAGCGGCCGCCTGCACATGGGCCATGTGCGCAACTACACGATTGGTGACGTATTAAGCCGTTTTCACCGCATGAAAGGCTTCAATGTCATGCAGCCCATGGGCTGGGATGCTTTCGGCCTGCCTGCGGAAAATGCCGCGATCAAGAATAACGTGGCGCCAGCTGGCTGGACCTATAGCAATATCGAGCACATGAAAACCCAGCTGAAATCGCTGGGCCTGGGCATAGACTGGCAGCGCGAAATCGCCACCTGCAAACCGGAATACTATCGCTGGGAACAATGGCTGTTTACCGAGCTGTTCAAGAAAGGCCTGATCTACAAAAAAACGGCCACGGTGAACTGGGATCCGGTAGACCAGACCGTACTTGCCAATGAGCAGGTGATTGATGGTCGTGGCTGGCGTTCCGGCGCGATTGTTGAGAAGCGCGACATCCCCCAGTACTTCATGAAGATTACCGCCTATGCCGATGAGCTGCTGGCAGACCTCGACAAGCTGGAAGGCTGGCCTGAGCAGGTGAAGACCATGCAGCGCAACTGGATAGGCAAGAGCTACGGCTGTGAAGTCGAGTTCCCCATCCTGGATGCGGCAGGCAATGCCACCGCGGAAACGCTCAAGGTGTACACCACCCGCCCAGATACACTGATGGGCGCCACCTATGTGGCCGTGGCCGCCGAGCACGCACTGGCTACCCAGGCGGCGGCCAACAACCCTGCCCTGCAGGCCTTTATTGCTGAATGCAAGATGGGCAGCGTGGCCGAAGCCGACCTTGCTACTGCCGAGAAAAAAGGCATGGCGACTGGCTTGTTTGTTGCCCACCCTTTGACCGGCGAAAAGCTGCCGGTGTGGATCGCCAATTACGTGCTGATCAGCTACGGCGAAGGCGCGGTAATGGCCGTGCCAGCCCATGACGAGCGCGACTTCGAATTTGCAGGCAAATATGAGCTGCCGGTCAAAGCCGTGATTCGCCCCGTCGACGGCGAACTCAGCCTGCCACTGACCGCCGCCTATACTGAGCACGGCGTGCTGTTTGCCTCGGGCGAGTTTGACGGACTGGATTTTGATAGCGCCTCCGCCGCCATTGCCGCCGCGCTCAGCGCCAAGAATCTTGGCAAGCGCCGCACGCAATACCGCCTGCGCGACTGGGGTATCTCACGTCAGCGTTATTGGGGTTGCCCTATCCCCATCATTCACTGCGACAGCTGTGGCGAGGTACCCGTGCCCGCCGACCAGCTGCCGGTAGTATTGCCGGAAGATGTGGTGATGGATGGCGTCGGTTCGCCGATCAAGAAAGACCCCGGCTTCTACGAAACCACCTGCCCCACTTGTGGCGGCAAGGCCACGCGCGAAACGGACACGCTGGATACCTTCTTCGAATCCTCATGGTATTACGCGCGCTATGCGAGCTTTGATGCGGACAAGGCCATGGTCGACGAGCGTGCCAACTACTGGCTGCCGGTGGATCAATACATAGGCGGGATTGAGCATGCCATTCTGCATTTGCTGTATGCGCGCTTCTTCAACAAGCTGATGCGCGATGTCGGCCTGCTCAAGAACGACGAACCGTTCAACAAGCTGCTGACACAAGGCATGGTGCTGAAAGATGGCAGCAAGATGTCGAAGTCCAAGGGCAATACGGTGGATCCGCAAGCCCTGATTGAGCAATACGGCGCTGATACTGCCCGCCTGTTCATGATGTTTGCGGCCCCACCCGAGCAAAGCCTGGAATGGTCAGACGCTGGCGTGGAAGGCGCGCACCGCTTCCTGAAACGCGTATGGGCTGCCGTGGCCGCCCATGTGGAACAAGGCGTAGTGTCGGCATATAGCGCCGCCACATCGACTGGCGAACTGAACGCAGAATTGAAAACCCTGCGCCGCCAGTTGCACCTGACCATCGAAAAAATCAGCGATGATTATGGTCGCCGTCATGCCTTCAACACCGCGATTGCCGCCGTGATGGAGCTGATGAATGCCTATGCCAAGCTGGAAGGACAAGACGATGTGACGCGCAGCGTGCGCCAGGAAGTACTGGAACATGCCATCCTGTTGCTGTCGCCGATTGTGCCGCATATCAGTCAGGCCCTGTGGAGCGAACTTAAACCCGGTAGCCAGATTGTCGATGCTGCATGGCCGGTGGCCGATCAGGCTGCCCTGGTGCAGGATGACATCACGCTGGTCTTGCAGGTGAACGGCAAGCTGCGTGGCAACATGACCGTGCCCAAAACGCTGGACAAAGCCAGCATCGAGCAACTGGCCCTGCAACATGAAAGCTTGCAAAAACACCTGGCCGAAGGCACTGTACGCAAGATCATTGTGGTACCGAACAAACTCGTCAACATTGTAGTGGGATAGTCCATGCACAGAATGCGTAACGGCGTTAACCCTTTCATTGGCTCCGGATTTTCCGGCCTCTCCATACTGCTCTTGCTGATCAGTATGGTGCTGGCCGGCTGCGGCTTTCAGATGCGCGGCACCGCCGACCTGGCATTCAAGAACCTGTACATGACAGGCGTCAATACCAGCATAGACAGGCCTCTGAAAAAAGCCCTGGCCGTCAACGGCGTGACCATCGTGCCGGATAAGGAAAACGCCGAGCTGATGCTGGAGATGGTGGGCGAAAAAACGGAAAAGCGCATTCTGTCCCTGAGCGGTACCGGTCTGGTACGAGAATTTGATCTCTACTATCGCGTCTATTTCCGCCTGAAAGACCCGGACAGCGAATTGTGGGGCAAGGAGCAAATGATTGAACAACGCCGCGATTACTCCTACAGCGATGCCGAATTGCTGGCCAAGCAGGGCGAAGAGCAACGCCTGTATGACGACATGCGCGCCGAGGCTGCCCGCGAACTGCTGCGCCGCCTGATTGTGCAAAAACCAGGCAATCTGCAAGCACCCAAGCTCTGATGCGTTTACCGGCAGAGCAACTCGCCAAGCATCTTGAAAAGGGCCTGGAGCCCATCTATGTGCTGACCGGCGACGAACCTTTGGCCCAGCGCGAGTGTCTGGATGCCATACGTGCCAAGGCACGTGCACTGGGCTTTGATGAACGCACCAGCCTGACCGTGGAGCGCAATTTCAACTGGCAGCAGATTGCCGCATTTGGTCAGTCGATTTCGCTGTTTGCCAGCCAGCGCATACTGGAATTGCACATTCCCTCCGGCAAGCCTGGCACCGATGGCGGCAAGGCATTGCAGGCCATGGCAGCCAAACCGCTGCCCGATGCGGTCACCATCATCATCCTGCCCAAGCTGGATCGCGATGGAAAGAACAGTGCCTGGTTCAGCGCCCTTGAAAATGCGGCAGTCACCCTGACCTTGCAGGAAGTGGAGGCTGCTCAGCTACCGCAATGGATTGCGCGCAGGCTGGCCTTGCAGCAGCAAGAGACCGATCAGGCCACACTGGAGTTTCTGGCGCATCAGGTGGAAGGCAATCTCCTGGCGGCACATCAGGAAATCCAGAAACTGGGGCTCCTGTATCCGGCGGGACCACTTGCTGCTGAAGTCGTACGCGATGCCGTCTTGAATGTATCGCGCTACGATGCGTTTCAACTTGGCGAAGCCGTACTGGCCGGTGATACCGAACGCACGGTGCGGATACTGCAAGGCTTGCGCGATGAGGGCGTGCAGCCTATCGCGGTCATGAATCCGCTGCTGTGGGTGCTGAGGCCGCTGGTACGCGTGAAAGAAGCCGAAACGCGCGGCGAGAATCTGAATCAGGCCATGCAGCAAGCGCGCATTTACGGCGACCGGCAGGCCCTGACCCGACGAGCGCTGGCGAGACTGAGCCTGCGGCAACTGCAAGCCGCCCTGCACAAGCTGGCCGAGATCGACAAAACTGCCAAGGGCCTGATCCGTCAGGATGCCTGGCTGGAAATATCACGCCTGTGCTTCGGCCTGGCAAAAGTAAGCAGCCGCGCAGCACGGCGCACATAAGAACATGCTGCATCAGGCAGCATAGAGGACACCATGGATATCAAACATTACATGCAACAGGTAGGTCAGCAGGCACGGCAGGCATCACGTGCCATGGCCCGTGCCGATACCAACACCAAAAACCTGGCGCTAGTCACCATCGCCCAGGCCATACGGCGCCATCAGGCTGCCCTGCTGGCCGCCAACCAGGCGGATCTGGATCGCGCCAAGGCCAATGGCATGGAAGCCGCCATGCTGGATCGCCTGGCCTTGAGCGAAAAATCCATCGCTACCATGGCAGAGGGCCTGGAGCAGATCGCCTCCCTGCCCGACCCTATCGGCGAAATGACCGACTTCAAATACCGCCCTTCTGGCATCCAGATCGGACGCATGCGCGTGCCGCTGGGCGTCATCGGCATCATTTATGAGGCCCGCCCAAATGTGACGGTGGATGCTGCCGGACTGTGCATCAAGTCTGGCAATGCCGCCATCCTGCGCGGTGGCTCCGAAGCCATTGAGTGCAATCGCGCCCTGGCCAAACTGGTGCACGAAGGCCTGCATGCGGCTGGCCTGCCTGCCGCGGCCGTGCAAGTGGTGGAAACCACGGACCGTGCCGCCGTAGGCGAGTTGATCACCATGAAAGAATACGTGGATGTGATTGTGCCACGCGGTGGCAAGGGGCTGATTGAGCGCATCTCCAACGAAGCGCGCATTCCTGTCATCAAGCATCTGGATGGCAATTGCCATGTCTATGTGGATGACAGCGCCGACCTCGACAAGGCCGTGCGCATACTGGAAAACGCCAAGACCCAGCGCCTGGGCACCTGCAACACGGCGGAATCCCTGCTGGTCGCGCGCGGCATTGCAGCTGAAGCCCTCCCAAGGCTGGCCGCCATGCTGCTCGCCAAAGGTGTGGAAATCCGCGGCTGCGATGAAACGCGTGCGCTTGTGCCTGAAGCCAAGGCCGCGACCGAAGAGGATTACTACACCGAATACCTGGCCGCGATCATTTCATGCAAGGTAGTCGCGGATGTGGATGAGGCCATTGCCCATATCAACCAGTATTCCTCGCAGCATACCGAAGCCATTGTCACGGAAAACTACACCCGTGCGCGGCAGTTCCTGCGTGAAGTGGATTCCAGCAGCGTCATGGTCAATGCATCACCACGCTTTGCCGATGGCTTTGAATATGGGCTGGGAGCCGAAATCGGCATCTCGACCGACAAGCTGCATGCCCGTGGCCCTGTGGGTCTTGAGGGGCTGACCTCACTCAAATACGTGGTGTTCGGCGACGGCCAGGTCAGGGCCTGATCCTCCATCCAGCATGAAACCCCGCCCATGAAATCCCCCGCAGTCATTGGCATTCTGGGCGGCACCTTCAACCCGCTGCATCTGGGACATTTACGCATGGCGGAGGAGCTGGCCGATGCCATCGGCCTGGAGCAGGTGCGCTTTATGCCTGCCGCGCATCCGCCGCACCGTGCGGAGCCCGAGGTGAGTTCGGCGCATCGCGTCGCCATGGTCCAGCTGGGCATCGCGGGCAATCCACGCTTTGTATTAGATACACGCGAGCTGGAACGCTCCGGGCACTCCTACACCATTGACTCCCTGATATCGCTGAGAACCGAGCTGGGCGAGCAAGTGTCACTATGCTGGCTGCTGGGCAGCGATGCCTTTTTGGGTTTATCCAGCTGGCATCGCTGGCAAGAACTGCTGGAGTATTGTCACCTGGTCGTGGCCTATCGGCCCGGCCCGGCCGAAATCCATGCTGACCTCAGCCCCGAACTGCGCAGCCTGCTCGGCAAACGCCAGACCCACGACACCGCCCGCTTGCACCAGAAACCCGCCGGGCATATTTACCTGCAGGACATCACCGCGCTGGATATTTCAGCCACCCATATACGCGCCACGCTTGAGCAAGGCTTGAGTGTGCGCTATCTGCTACCGGACAATGTGCTGGCATACATCAACCAGCACAAGCTTTATCGGGATAACGGCTAAGTCTGACCTGTTTAAAAAAATCAAATATAGTCAGATAAAGAAAAAAGGAGGCTGCATGTCGAGCATCGCACTATGGAAATTGGCGCTATCTATTGGATTGGGTTTGTGCATCAGTGTGTTGGCAGTGATTGATCCAACCAAACCAATTATTTTAGCCAGCATTGCCCTTCTTGCTTCCCTTTCTTACCTGGGATACAAAGAGTCTCTAGATGGAAAGACCTCTTACCCCGCTACCTTCGCGGCAATTTTTCTTACCCAAAGACTGAACTCGTTCATAAAGCCTCAGGCAGGCGAGCTAATAGGCTTAATTTATGCATTCAGCCTAATAACCATTGGTTTCTCAGTATTAAAAATCTATCAACTTCGCCGAGTCTAGATGTAATTCAAGCAGGGCTTTAAGAGCATGCCAAAGTTTTTAGCTAGTCTAATCCGTAAGTGTTGAGAGATTGAGCAGAGAAGCGACTCGCCGAAAATCCGGCTGATGCGACGTCACTAAATCAGAACTAGCACCAGCCTGCCACGGCACAATCCCCAGACAAGGTGCCTGTAGTCGTTGCTGCAAGGCAGCGATATTTTCTAGCGGCATCGCCATGCCGGGATCAATGTGGTTGCCCACCCAGCCATGCAGGCGCAGACCACGCGACAATATCGCCTCCTGCGTCAGCAAGGCATGGTTCAGGCAGCCGAGTCGCAAACCCACCACCAGGATGACGGGCAAGCCCAGCGCCACCGCAAGGTCCGCCGTATCCAAGGTATCGCCCAGCGGCACGCAAAAGCCGCCCACCCCTTCCACAATCACACGCTCCGCCTCAGCCTGCAAGCCATGAAAGTTCTGCAACAGCACATCAAGCACGATCGGGCTATTCGCCTGTTGCGCCGCGATATGTGGCGCAACAGGCGGCATAAAGGCATAGGGATTGATGCGCTCGCGCGCCAAGGGCAGATTGCTGGCGGCGCGTAACATGGCGACATCGTCATTGTGCAGCTCGCCATCGCGCCACTCGCAGCCCGCGGCCACCGGCTTCATGCCAACCGACCGCAGGCCTTGCGCAGCAAAGCCATGCACTAGCGCACTGGAGATCAAGGTTTTACCGACGCCGGTATCGGTGCCGGTCACAAACCAGGCCTTGCTGTTATTGAGAGGATTCTGCATCTGGTGAATCAGGACGTTTATGTGGAAGAGGATGCGCGTGGACGAAACTGCACAGGCGACAGCCCATCTGGCAGCGCCACTCGGGCCTGGGGTTTCCAGGCATGGCCGTAGATTACCTCATAGGTGGCAGGCAGCTTGCCATCGCGCCGGAAAGATTCATAGCGTGCCTGCACCTGCTGCAGGAAGCCCCGCCCCTGCAAGCCGCGGTGGCGACCTTCGGCAGCATTATGAGCGCCTATGGCCTTGAGGTCGCGCATCACGCCCATGACGTCATCATAGGTCAGCTCGAAATACTCCACATCCAGCACCGGCGCATTAAAACCCGCCCGCACCAGGGCATCGCCAATATCATGCATATCGATGAAGCGGCTGACGGTGACATGGGTGTCGTCCTGGCGTGTCGCTGCGCGCAGTTCTTTCAGGGTGTCCGGCCCCAGCGTGCTGAACATCAGTAGCCCTTCCGGCTTCAACACGCGCTGTATCTCGCCAAACGCCTGATCAAGATCATTGCACCATTGAATCGCCATATTGGACCACACCAGGTCGATGCTGGCGGCGGCCAGGGGCAGGCGCTCAATATCCGCACACACCGCATGACGCCGGTCAAAGCCAAACAGCCGCTGCACCAGCGAGCGCGCCGCCATGGTTTTTTTAAGCATGCCCATGGCAATGTCCAGCGAGATCACCTGGCTCTGGCGGTAACGCGCAGATAAGGCCGCACTGGCGTGCCCCGTGCCACAGCCTGCATCCAGCACAGCCTGCGGGGCGAGCTTAACCAGATCCAGCCGTTCCAGCATGCGCTCGCGCACTTCGCGTTGCAGCAGGGCCGCCGCATCATAGGTGCCCGCGGCGCGGTCAAACGAGCGGCGCACACGGGCTTTGTCTATCAGATAAGCGTCGGTGGTCATGGCTGGCGCTCCAACGGATGGCCCGCTTTGCCCGGCTCAAGAAACTCGTCGATCGCGTGCACAAACTGCTCAGGGTGTGAGAGAAACGGCGCGTGCCCAGCGCCAGCAATGACGCGCAGGCGCCCAAATGGCAAATGTTGCGACAGCCAGTGGGCCGCTTGCACCGGCGCCAGGGTATCGCGATCCCCGTGAATCAGTAGCACGGGTTTGTGCAAATGCAGAATCTCGTGACGCAGGTCGTTTTCCAGCAGGATATGCAGTGCTTTCTGCAATGAACCCGCCGTTGGCACCGGTCGCTCGGAAAACGTCGAGCGTAGTTGTTTGACCGTGGCGCGGGCGTCGCTGGAACCCATGCATTGCAGCGTCAGGAACTTGATCAGCGTCGCATGGTAATCCGCATTCACCTGGCTGGCGAATTGATGAAACACGTCCGCGGCAATGCCGTACGACCAAGGGTCAGCTTTGGCATCTTCAGACGTCGCATTGTCGGAGTCCGCATTGACAAAGCGCGGCGAACTGCCGATCAGTATCATGCGCCGTACCACCTCAGGATGCGTGAGGGCCAGACGCATGGCTACCAGACCGCCCATGGACCAGCCGCAGATATCGGCATGCGTTGGCAACTGCGCCGCCAATGCCTCAGCAATGGCATGCAGATGCGCGGGCTCCAGCGGACGGCTGTGGCCCATGCCAGGCAGATCCACAATATGAAGCTGGTAATGCTGGCTGAGTTTTTTGATCAGCGGCTGCCAGACGCCACCATGCATGCCCCAGCCATGGATCAGCACCAGCGGATGACCAGCACCCTTAATTTCAATATGCAGGCTCATGCGGCAGACTCCAGTACCACCTCTGCTTCACGCAGAGCGTTTATCAAGGTATGTACATCCTGCTCACTATGCGCTGCCGAGAGCGAAACTCTCAAGCGAGCGGTGCCCTTGGGAACAGTAGGCGGCCTGATGGCAGGTACCAGCAGCCCGCGCGTGAGCAAATACTCACTGAGGCGCAATACCTCATCATTACTGCCAACAAGCAAAGGCTGTATGGCTGTTGCCGAGGGCATCCATTGCCAGCGACGAGGCGTATGGGTTTTAAGGACAGACATGAGATGCCGCAAATGCGCGCGGCGCTGTGGCTCGTCGTGGATGACGTTCAAGGCCTCCAGCAGCGCGGCAGCCAGTGGCGCCGGACTGGCCGTGGTATAGATATAGGTACGCGCCTGCTGCAGCAGATAATCGATCAGCACCGGCTCACCTGCCACAAATGCACCCGCCACACCCGCCGCCTTGCCCAGGGTTGCCATGTAAATGATGCGGGGCGAGGTGATATTGAAGTGCTCAAGGATGCCCGCACCGTGCTCGCCCAGCACGCCAAAGCCGTGCGCATCGTCCAGCATCAGCCAGGCATCGTAGCGTTCGCACAGGGCAAGAATTTCCGGCACCGGCGCAATATCGCCATCCATGCTGAACACCGCATCGACAAGTACCAGCTTGCGCCGTGCGCGGCTGGATGCCAGCAGCAATTCAAGGGCGGCCAGATCCTGATGCGGGTAGCGTTTGAATTCAGCACGCGATAACACCACGGCATCATTCAGCGAGGCATGGTTGAGCTTGTCGGCAAACACGGCGTCATCACGCCCCATCAGCGCAGCGACGACACCCATATTGGCCATGTAACCAGTGGAGAAAAGTAGCGCGGCAGGCAACCCCACAAAGCGGGCCAGCGCCTGCTCCAGTTCTTCATGCAAGGCGTGATGGCCGGTAATCAGGTGGGAGGCACCACTGCCAACACCTACCGCTTGGGTGGCCTGCTGCATGGCGGAGATCAGGCGTGGGTGATTGGCCAACCCTAGGTAGTCATTACTGGCAAACGATAGCAAGCGCTTACCGTTTGCCACTACCTCGGCGGCTTGCGGGCCTTGGATAACCCGTCGTTGGCGCCGCAAACCAGCAGAGGTACGCTCTGCCAGTTCAGCAGCCAGCTCGTCCAGCAAGGTCATGATCAGGCGGGATGCAGGCCCAGCTTGGCGAACAGTGCGCGATCGGCCTCGGCTTCAGGATTACCGGTCGTCAGCAGCTTTTCGCCGTAGAAAATGGAATTGGCACCCGCAATAAAGCACAGCGCCTGGATACCCTCATGCATGCTTTGACGGCCTGCAGACAGACGCACATAACTGCCAGGCATGGTAATGCGGGCAGCGGCGATGGTGCGCACAAACTCGAAAGGATCGAGCTCATCGGTGCCATGCAGCGGGGTACCTTCAACCTGGGTCAGCAGGTTGATCGGCACGCTTTCCGGTGGACGTTCCATATTGGCCAGTTGCGCCAGCAAACCGGCGCGCTGCACGCGGCTTTCGCCCATGCCGATAATGCCGCCGCAGCAGACATTGATATCGGCATCGCGCACACGATCCAGCGTGTCCAGCCGGTCCTGATATGTACGAGTGGTGATCACATCGCCATAAAACTCGGGCGCGGTATCCAGATTGTGGTTGTAGTAATCCAGACCGGCATCTTTCAGCTGTTCGGCCTGACCGTCTTTCAGCATGCCTAAAGTAGCGCAGGTTTCCAGCCCCATGGCTTTCACTTCGGCGATCATCTTGAGCACAGGCTCAAGGTCACGCTGTTTGGGACTGCGCCAGGCAGCGCCCATGCAGAAACGGCTGGCGCCATTTTCCTTGGCGGCCTTGGCGGCTTCCAGCACGGCGTCCAGCGCCATCAGAGGTTCGTTTTCAACATCGGTGTGGTAGCGGGCCGCTTGCGGACAGTAGCCGCAATCTTCCGAACAGCCACCGGTCTTGATCGACAGCAGCGTGCTGACTTGCACGGCATTCGGGTCAAAATTCTGGCGGTGCACGGTTTGTGCCCGGTGAATCAGATCACTGAAGGGCATTTCAAACAGCTCGACAATCTGGGCGACCGTCCAGCGTTTTTCAGCCTCGACGACCGGTGTATTTTTCTTGATGCTGTTCGCATCCACTGCAACTTCAAGCATTGTCTACCTCTACATTCATTTCTTGCCAGGAATCATTCTTCGCGCGCAACAAATCCCGCACGCCCAAAGGCACCACCACCAGGAAACATCCCAACCAGATAAACCCCATCAAATGTGGCCAGCCGCCTGCCATTTTTGCCAGTTGGGGACTAAAATTCAGAATCACGACCAGCGTGCCGACCACGCCGTAAAAGCGGTATCCAGAGAAACGGATGTAATCACAGATCTTGGGATTGGGATGATTGGCCGCCGCCGCGTATACAAAGATGGAAGCCGCCAGCCACAACAGCATCGGGATAATCGCTGGCAACAAAAGCACCGCGATGATGGAAAAGAAGGTAAACATCTGCGCAGCCCGAATCTGCTGCTTGACGGTAATCACTTTGGTAGCCATGTATATACCTCGCTATGTCGTGTCCGCCATTATACTTGTCGATTAAATGCCAGTCACCTTTAAAACATGTGCTCATTTTTTAGTCATATGCTGACGCAGGAGTGTTTGTTGTGCACCGCAGCCGACGGCGGTGATCTGGGATTGTGCGCGTCCTGCCAACAGGACCTGCCCTGGCACAAAGCTCCCTGCTGTCCGCAATGCGCTCTGCCCTCCAGCCAGAGCTTGCTGTGCGGCCATTGCCTGACCTCGCCACCGGCGTTCGACCATACCCATGCCCTGCTCCGCTATGACTTTCCGCTGGATGCCATGCTGCAAGGCTACAAATACCGCGACATGCTGCATATGGCCCGCGTATTCGGCCATCTGTTGTCGGAGTCAGTGAGCGCGCGACCACGACCTGACCGCCTGATCCCCATGCCGCTGCACCCGCTGCGCCTGCGGGAACGCGGCTACAACCAGTCACTGGAAGTCGCCCGCATTATCAGCAAGGCTTTGGATATAGCGCTGGATTACAGCAGCTGCGAACGCATCAAGTTCACGCCGCCACAAGCCAGCCTGCCGCTGAAAGCGCGCGCCAGCAACATGAAAGGCGCGTTTGCCTGCCATGCTTCGCTAGCTGGTGAGCGCGTGGTGCTATTGGATGACGTGATGACGACTGGCGCCAGTTTGCAGGCATTGGCCAAAGCCATTAAAAAAGCAGGTGCAGCCGAAGTGGAATGCTGGGTGATAGCGCGGACACTACCAAGATAAGCAAAACAAATTCATTTCTGTCCATCACAATCCACTTCCGCAGCTGAATATGCGGGCTCGTGTAAAATGCCGTTCACTTATTAGCGTGTACTCATCATGTTCGACATCGTGCTTTATCAACCGGAAATCCCGCCCAATACCGGCAACATCATCCGCCTGTGTGCCAATACCGGCACGCGCCTGCATCTGGTAAAACCGCTGGGCTTCAGCCTGGAAGACAAACAATTAAAACGGGCCGGCCTGGACTATCACGAGTATGCCAATATGCAGGTGCATGAGAATTGGGAAGCCTGTTGCGCCGCGCTGGCGGGGCGCCGCATGTTTGCGTTGACCACCAAGGGCAGCACGCGTCATAGCACCATTGCCTTTCAGGAGGGCGATGTGTTTGTCTTCGGGCCGGAAACCCGTGGGCTCCCGGAAGAAATACGGGATCAATTCACCCCGGAGCACCGCGTCCGCCTGCCTATGATGCCGAATAACCGCAGCCTGAATTTATCAAACTCCGCAGCGGTGCTGCTGTACGAGGCCTGGCGGCAACACGATTTTGCCGGCGCCGTTTAAGCGCGTTTGCGGTTTGTCATCTGTATAAAAAAAACAGGCTGGCGAAATGCCAGCCTGTTTTTTTTTGACTCAAAATTTATCTCGCCCGCCCCTGCCTCAAACCGACTCCGGTTTCTGCTCCCGGCTCAGCAGGCTTTCCACCGCGACACGTGGCGATTTGCCATGCGACAGCACCTGATCAACCTCGGCGGTAAGAGGCATATCCACGCCCATCAGTTTGGCACGTCGCACCACTTCACGCGTGGTGTTCACGCCTTCTGCCACATGACCCAGGCTTTGCAGAATCTCGGGCAGCTTGCGGCCTGAAGCCAGTTGCAAGCCCACTTCGCGGTTACGCGAATATTGGCCGGTACAGGTCAGTATCAGGTCACCAGCCCCGGCCAGGCCCATAAACGTTTCTTTTTTGGCGCCCAGGCTTACGCCGAAACGCGTCATCTCGGCAAGTCCACGGGTGATGAGCGCAGCACGGGCATTATTGCCAAAGTCCATGCCATCGCTGATGCCTGCGGCAATCGCCATGACGTTTTTCAAAGCACCACCTACGGATGCGCCCACCACGTCATCGCTGGAATACACCCGGAAACTGCCGCCGTGCATGACGCTCGCGGCTTCGCGAGCGAAATCGGCATCATTGGCGGCCAATGTCACTGCGGTAGGCAAACCACGTACCAATTCCGCAGCAAAGCTGGGGCCGGAAAGCGCACCCCATGGATGTTGCGGACCCAGTTCGTCCATTGCCACCTCATGTGGCAGCTTGGCCGTTTCCGGTTCCAGGCCTTTGTTAGCCCACACCACCGGCAACTTGCAATCAAGCGCTTTCAGGGCTTGCAGCGTAGTTCGAAAGGCTGCGGTAGGCACGACAGACAGCACGAGATCAGAATGGGCTACCGCACGGCCAAGATCCCCTTCAATGCTCAGGTTGTCATTAAACTTGAAATCGCCGAGATAGCGCGGATTGGCACGCGCCCGTTTCATGCCGGAGACATGCTCCGGGTTATGTGCCCACAGCACCACGGGGTGCTGTATGCTGATTTGCATGGCAAGCGCCGTTCCCCAGGCGCCCGCCCCCAATACGGTAACTTTCATTAATATCCCCAGACGGCGGTTGTGGGCAGATACCCTACCAGCCCGTCACGATGACGCACCTTGATCCAGCCGTTGCCGCTCATTTCGAGCATATCCAGCACTACATCCTTTTCTACCGTTCCCACCACACTCGAGGCGGCGTCGGCAGATTGCTGAATGGAGGCCTGTGTCGCAATTACGATCACGGTACGCTTGGTCGCCAGTTGCTTGGCTTCTATCCAGTTGAGGCCGCCACGGTTATCGCGCACCTTGATCCAGTCACCAAGGTTGACGATCACCTCCAGCGGGTAACCCTGCCAGATGACATAGAGCTTTTTACCCTGACCGGAAGGAGCATCGTAAAGGATGGCGCGCGGAACCGCGACAGAACGGTATTCCAGCGCTGAAGCCACCGAGGGCGCCAACGCCAGAATCATGGCAATGGAAAGTAAAACCTTAGTGGGTCGTTGAACCATTCGCTTGCGCAGCCTGTTCCTGCTTTTGTTGGGCGTACAGGGCTTCGAAGTTAATCGGATTCAGCAGTACTGGTGGGAAACCAGCGCGGGTGGAAATATCGGAAACCGCTTCGCGCAGGTAAGGGAACAGAATGTTCGGGCAAGTCACGCTCAGGATGATTTCCAGGTTTTCTTGAGGAACATTGCGAATCTGGAAAATACCGGCTTGTGCCACTTCGATCAGGAATACGGTCTTGTCTTCCACCTTGGAGGTCACTGTCACGGTGGTCAGCACCTGATAGATGCCATCTTCCACGGCACTGGCGCTGTTGCTCAGCTCAATGCCCACTTGTGGGGCTTCGCGCTGAATGAATACCTGAGGTGCGTTAGGGATCTCGAGGGAGATATCCTTCACGTAGATTTTTTCAATGCTGAAACCAGGTTGATTGTCTTGATCCTGAGCTACTGCTTGTTCTTCGGCCATGATGTTTCCTAATGGGAGCAAAGGCGCTCCCTTGTCCCTATCGTTAATGAATAATAAAAAGCGGGGCAGGCCCCGCATCTCTCATGCCATTCTAACTGCTTATGGCGTGTTTTTGAATAACAACGGATCGAGCCCGCCCTTGAGGTCCAGGGCGCGCAAATCGTCGAAGCCACCGACGTGAAAATCGTCGATGTAAATCTGTGGCACTGTCCGGCGTCCGGTGCGTGTCATCATGGTCTCGCGCTCGGCAGGGTCAAGGTCCACACGAATCTTCTCCACGGTAACGCCCTTGGCGTCCAGCAGCTGTTCGGCACGCATGCAATAAGGGCAATATGCCGTGGTATACATGGTGATTTTGGGCATGGCTTATCCCTTTACCAAAGGCAGCTTGGCCTGGGTCCAGGCATTCACGCCGCCATCCAGTTCATACACCTGGGTGAATTCATGTTTACGCAGCGTGGCAGCTGCCTTGCTGGACCGCACCCCACTCTGGCAATGCACGATCACCGGCTTTTCGCGAAACTTTTGCAGCTCCGCCAGCCGTTCATCCAGCTTGGCCAGCGGAATATGGCGGGCATCCTGCAGGTGTCCGGCGGCAAATTCGGCATCGTCGCGCACATCCAGCACAATGGCCTGGTTACGGTTAATCAGCAGCACCGCCTCGCTGGGGCTGACGCTCTTGGCGCCGCGTCGCAGCATGGGCCACAACAGCATGAGGCCAGAGCCGACAGCCAGGCCGATATAAATTGCGTTATTGATCAGAAATTTCAATGTGAAGCCCTCAAAAGAATAGCCCGAAAAATGCCTGCCGATTGTACCGAATTCCCAATGACATTGAATGACTATGCTGCCAATCGGCGGAATTTCAAGAGCGCAACCTCATCGTCAGCAACAAGGGCTGACCGCGCCTGACATTTACTTGCAGATTTATTGGCAAAAAATCTCTAAAATACAAGGCTCGTGTTCAATCAGCTGGAAAACAATCCCCAATGAAGGTCACCCCGGTCATACTGCTCATACTCGATGGTTTTGGTTATCGCGAAGAAATCAAGGACAACGCCATCGCCCAGGCCAACACCCCTAACTGGGATGCGCTATGGAGCCAATATCCGCACACGCTGATCAATGCTTCCGAGCACTATGTCGGTTTGCCAGACGGTCAGATGGGCAATTCGGAAGTCGGCCACCTCAACATTGGCGCAGGTCGCGTAGTGTTCCAGGAATTTGAACGCATCAACAATGCCATTGCCAGCGGCGAGTTTTATACCATGCCCGCCCTGGTCAATGCCGTACAGCAGGTCAAGCAGCAAGGCAAAGCCCTGCATATTTTTGGCCTGCTATCGGATGGCGGCGTACACAGCCATCAGGACCATATCCACGCCATGGTGCGCATGGCGGCACAACAGGGACTGGACCGCATCTACGTGCATGCCTTCCTT
The DNA here is from genome assembly GCF_009858335.1 of Methylovorus glucosotrophus. NCBI lineage: Bacteria > Pseudomonadati > Pseudomonadota > Betaproteobacteria > Nitrosomonadales > Methylophilaceae > Methylovorus > Methylovorus glucosotrophus. The sequence goes on along the minus strand of NZ_VMSE01000002.1, from coordinate 495,022 downwards.
GATGGCCGCGATACGCCGCCCATCAGCGCCGGCCCCTACCTGCAAAAACTGGAAGCCGCACTTGCCGAGATTGGTGCAGGCACAGTCGCCTCGGTATGTGGTCGCTACTACGCCATGGACCGCGACAAGCGCTGGGAGCGCGTGGCTCCGGCCTACCGTCTGGTGACGGAAGGCATAGGCGAATTCACCGCCAGCTCGCCACAAGAAGCGCTGAGCGCCGCATATGCCCGCGGCGAGAACGACGAGTTCGTGAAAGCAACCGCCATCACTGCCCCCGGCAGCGCACCCTTGCGCATGGAAGATGGCGACATGGTGGTCTTTATGAACTTCCGCTCAGACCGTGCGCGTCAGCTGACCCACGCCCTGCTCTCCCCCGAATTCGATGGTTTTGAGCGTCATCACATCCCGCAATTCAGCGCCTACTTCACGCTGACCATGTACGACAAGAACGAAGTGCGTGCTGTGCCCATCTTCCCGCCTATGGAAGTGCGCAATACCTTTGGCGAATACCTGGCAAGCCAGGGCCTGACCCAGCTGCGTATCGCCGAAACCGAGAAATACCCGCACGTCACCTTCTTCTTTAATGGCGGCGAAGAACTGGTGTTCCCCGGCGAAGACCGCATTCTGGTGCCTTCCCCCAAGGTCGCCACCTATGACCTGCAACCGGAAATGAGCGCGTTTGAAGTCACCGACAAACTGGAAGCCGCTATCTTGAGCCGCCAGTACAGCGCGATTATCTGCAACTTTGCCAATTGCGACATGGTAGGCCACAGCGGCAAGCTGGATGCCGCCATCAAGGCGGTGGAGACGCTGGACACCTGCGTTGCCCGCGTGATCAAGGCCATGCAATCCATCGGTGGCGAAGTCATCGTCACCGCCGACCACGGCAATGTCGAGCAGATGCAGGATTACACCAATCACCAGCCACACACGCAGCACACTACCAATCTGGTACCTCTGCTGTATGTGGGTCGCGAGGCCACCATGTCGGCCACGGGTGCGCTGTCGGATATCGCACCCACCCTGCTCAAGATGATGGGGCTGCCGCAACCCGCGGAAATGACCGGGCACCCCCTCGTTCATTTCACCGCCCCGACGAATGCGTGATTACCTGCGTTTGTGGCCCGATGCATCTGCACTCGGGCTCGTCTTGCTGTGCGCGCTCAGCCTGGCTCCAGGCATCAGCGTGGCAGCGCCCAAGGTGGAAAAATCCAAGGCCGAGCTGAGCGAGCTGCATGACAAGATCGAATCGCTGAAAAAAGAACTCGACGACACCAAGGAAGCCCATGCCGACGCCAGCGATGCGCTGAAAGAGAGCGAGCAGGCTATCAGCAATACCAATCGCAAGCTGTACGAGCTGCAACAGCAGCAACAGCAGACGAGCACGCAATTACAAGCCCTGCAGCAACAGCAAAATGGCGTAGACAGCGAGCTGCAAAAGCAGCAGCGCATGCTTTCCTCGCAGCTTTACAAGCAATACCTGCACGGCCAGCCGGGATACACCCAGCTTTTTCTGCAACAGGAAAACCCAGCCGAGGCCGCGCGGCAATGGCAATACTATCGCTACGTTGCCCAGGCCCGCGCCGAGCTGATTTCCGGCATGCAGCGCAACCTGGACAAACTCACCCGGCTGAATGAAGAAACCGCTGCCAGCCTGCAAAAACTGACAGATCTGAAAGCCTCCCAGGAAGCAGAACGCGCAGCCTTGCAAGCGCAAAAAAATCAGCGCAACAAGGTGCTGCAGAGCCTGGCCGCCAAGATCAACAGTCAGCGCGGTCAGATCGACAAAATGAAGCGTGATGAGCAGCGCTTGTCGCAGCTGGTGGAAAAACTGGCGCGGCTGGCCGCCATGCCACCGAAACGCAAACCGCAGAAGCCTGCGGCCACAGACAAGGCTACTACCCCTTCATCGCCGCAAGTGATCGCGCGCAATGAAGACCTGCCGACCAATGCGTTTGAAGGCGGTAATTTTGCCGCGCTCAAAGGCAAACTGAATCTGCCCGTGCGTGGCGACATCACTAACCGCTTCGGCAGTTCGCGTGAGGATACCGGCGTCTCGTGGAAAGGCCTGTTCATCAAATCGGTCGAAGGTAGCGAAGTGAAGTCCGTCGCCAGCGGCCGCGTTGTGTTTGCCGACTGGCTGCGTGGCTTCGGCAATCTCATCATCGTGGACCACGGCAATAGCTATATGAGCCTGTATGGCAACAATCAGGCCTTGCTGAAGCAGGTGGGCGACACGGTCAAGGGCGGGGATACCATTGCATCGGTGGGCAACAGTGGTGGTAACGAGGCCTCCGGCTTGTACTTCGAGCTGCGTTACCAGAGCAAGCCGTTTGATCCTTTAAGCTGGAGCGTGGTGCGCTAGTCACTAGCCAGTCAGGCACACCCGGCAACTTAAAGCTGCGGCGTCAGACTGGGGCTGGCAACGCCTTCTGGAACATTCTGCGCAGGAATTTGCGCCTGCAAATACCCATCAAACAAACGGCACACACTTTGCCAGGAACACTGCGCCACCGCGCTCGCGGCCGCGCCGCCGTATTGCCGCATTAACGCAGGGTCAGCGACCAGCGCCGTCGCCGCCTGGATAAACCCGGCGCTATCGCCAAATGGCACCCTGACGCCATTCAGACCCGGCTGTATGAAGATTTCAGCCGCAGCATAGTCATACGCCACCACTGCCAGGCCGCTGGCCATGGCTTCGGTCAACACATTGCCAAAGGTTTCGGTCATGCTGGGGAACAGGAAAACATCGCCGGATGCATAGTGTTCCGCCAGCTCCTCGCCCGATTTTGCCCCGCAGAAAATATGCTGCGGATAGCGGCGCATCAGCTTGCGTGCCTCCGGACCACTGCCCACCCAGACCATGCGGGCGGTCGGATTCACTTTCTGTATGGCATCAAATGCCTTGATCACCAGCGCCAGATTCTTCTCCGCCGCCAGCCGACCAACATAGATCACCGCCAGATCATCCGGCGCCAGTCCCCACTCGGCGCGCAAGGCCGGGCTGCGGCGGGCAGGTGAAAACAGACTGCTATCCACACCGCGACCCAGCACCGCCACATTGCGATAGTTTTCCTGCAGCAGCATCTGGCGCAGGGTGTCGTTTGGCACCATGGTCAGCGCCGACTGATTGTGAAACTGACGCAGATGACGCGTCACCACGCCACGCAGCCAGCTCATGCCGTAGTGCTTGCAGTAGCGATGAAAGTTGGTATGAAAACTGGAGGTGACGGGGATACCCATATTGCGTGCCACCTTGAGGGCGGCCCAGCCCAGCGGACCTTCGGTGGCAATATGCACCACATCCGGCCGCTCTTTTTTCCAGGCCTGGCGCAGTTTTTCCACCATGGGCATGCCAAAGCGCAAACCGCTATAGCCAGGGATAGGCAAACCGGGCACCAGCATGTGACCAGCAGAATCTTCGCCATCCGACTTCTGGCGCGGCCGCACCAGCCGCACCTGCCAGCCAAGGTCTGAAATGCCCTGCACCAGCCGCGACAAGGTCATGGCTACACCATTGATTTCCGGCGGCCAGGTTTCCGTGACCAGTACCAGGCGCCGGGCTTGCCCGATGGCGGGACGCACTATTGTTGTTTGATCATCCATGCCGCCATGGTTGCCGGGGTAGATGACAAACGCATGACGTTACGATGAAGTGAATGTTATAAGCGGGCCTGCAAAATACCCGCCACCTCGTCATCGCTCAGCACGACGGGGTTGGTTTTCATGCTGCTGCCACGACAGTTGGCCACCACGCGAGGAATATCCGATGCCTGCATGCCCATGCTGGAGAGCACGGGCAATGCCATTTCACGGGTGAGGAATTCCAGCCGCTCGACCAGGGCATGCAGGCCATCGACCTCAGCAAGCCGCATATCATTCGCCAGCACTTTACCCACATGGGCATACCGCCAGAGAAAGTCGCTGCCCGGAGCCCGCTCTTGCAAACAGGCGATATTGACGCGCGTGCATTCCGCCACCAGCGTGCCGCAAACCACGCCATGCGGCATCGGGAAAAATGCCCCTAGCGGTGCCGCCAATCCATGCACCGAACCCAGCCCCACCTGCGCCAGGGTAATGCCGGATAACAGGGCGGCATACGCCATATTGCTACGATGGCTCGCCAGATCGCCCTCGCCACGAAACCATGGCAACAAGCTGTCGCGCACCGCCCGCAGGCCAGACATGGCCAAGGCATCGGTGAGCGGGTTGGCGCGGGTAGAAACATACGACTCCAGCAATTGCGTCAGGGCATCCATGCCATTGGCCGCGATCAGGGAAGGCAGGCAGGACGCCAACAGATCGGGGTCTATCACGGCATAGTTCGCCACCAGCCGCTCGTGCCGGAATGACTTCTTGTAACCACCTTCGCCATGTTGCGAAAGCACGGCGTTGCGGGTGGCTTCCGAGCCCGTGCCTGCTGTCGTGGGAACGGCAATGAACGGGACTTCCGGGCCGCGATAAGGCAATTCCGGCCCGACGCCTTCCAGAAAATCCATCACGCTATTGGGGATGCGCAGCAACCCCGCCACCGCTTTGGCGGCATCCAGCACACTGCCGCCGCCTATGCCAATGACGACTTCAATGCCTGCAGCACGATATTGGCTTGCCAGCGCATCGGCCAGTTGCGGCGAGGGCTCGCCATCAACCACGGCATGCTCAAAGGACAAGCCGGCATGGCGCAATGCGGTTTGCAGCACCGGCCAATCATCGCTCGCGGTAAACGAGCGCGCACCGGTAAGGATGAGGATGCGTGAGCCGAACTCAGCCGCCAATGCAGGCAATTGGTGCCGGGTGCCCGCACCAAACACGATGCGCGGCATCTGGCCAAAATTGAACGCGGGAATCTGCATTACTCGCCTATCGCGTGCAACAGCACTTTGCGCGTATGCGACATGCGGCGATGCTCATACAGAAAGATGCCTTGCCAGGTACCGAGCGCGAGCGCGCCGTTGAGGATGGGAATGGAGATACTGGTCTGTGTCAGCGCACTGCGGACGTGAGCCGGCATATCATCCGGCCCTTCGGCGGTGTGAATGAATAATGGATCGCCCTCAGGCACGAGGCGGGCAAAAAAGGCTTCCATGTCCACCAGCACATCGCTGTCGTAATTTTCATTCACCAGAATACTGGCCGAGGTGTGCTGAATATAAAGCGTGAGCAAGCCGGACTGCAGGCCGGTATCGGCGACCCAGTCGGTGACTTGCGGGGTGATGTCATACAGGCGCTTGCCCTGCGTGCGCACGGTGATGTGCGTGGATGATTGTTGCATCTGCTTCTCCCATGAGATCAAGCAGAATTATAAGCCGGACAAGACGTACACAGGGCAATGCGGCTGCGCTGTGTTCATCCTGCCCGGCTAGCAAGGATTACCAGCCGTAACCGTACCGGAAACTCGGGCCGTAGAAAGGACGACGCCAGTAAGGGCCGGGGCCGTAGCTATAGCCCCACCAAGGGTCATAGTAGGGTTGATAACGCAGCTGGTATTCGCGGCGCAAACGTTCCTGTTCTTCGCGCTTGGCTTTTTCACGCTTGTTGATTTCATCGGCAAAGCCTTCGCGCAAGGCGGCTTCACGGGTTTGGTAAATATAGTCCAGCACCTTGGGGCTGACGCCCTGCTTGCTCAGCTCCACCGATTGCGAGGGCGTAAGGTCATACTGCGAATTGCTGGCCTTGATTTTGGCGATCAGCTCATCAGGCGGGGTCGTTTTGGAAAGCTGCACCAGCTCTTCCAGACTGATATTCGGCACCGGCTTCGGCATCAGGCGTTCCAGCTCCTCGGGGGAAATCCGCTTGACCTGCGGTTCCTGCTGGCCGGTGGTAGCGCACGCTGCCAGCAGCATTAACATACTGGCCAGCCAGAGCTGTTTGATTGTTTGCACGTTCATCTCCAGAACAATTAGTGATTGGTGTTTCGACTGCCCGGCGATTCAAAAATTCATCGCCAACGCACGGGCTTGTGAAATGTTTCAGCGCCGATATTACCCCTGCTTCATGATCACGCGCGTAGGGTCCACCACGCGCTCGTCATAGGGATGATGCAGGCGCGGGTATAACTCCATTACTCGCTTTACGTAAGCACGGGTTTCGGCATAGGGCGGAACGCCACGATAGCGATCCACTGCACGCTCCCCCGCATTGTAGCCAGCCACCGCCAGACGCACATCGCCCTTGAAGTAAGCCAGCAACCAGCGCATGTAGGCAATGCCGCCACGTATATTCTGGCTGGCATCGTAAGCGTTACGCACATTGAAACGCTCGGCAGTATCGGGGATCAGCTGCATCAGCCCCATGGCCTCCTTGGAAGAGCGGGCAGACAGCTTGAAATTGGATTCCACGGCAATAATCGACAGTATCAGCTTGGGGTCCACCTGATGCCAGCGCGCCAGGGTATCCACCAAGCCCACCAGCCAGCGCTTGTTGGCAGGCAGGCTGGCAATGTGCTGTTCGATACGGGCGGCATCACTGCCGGCATCACTGCCGGCGTAACTGTCCAACGGCGCTTTGTCCGGCGCGACATCGGCCAATACACAGGGAGGCAATTCACTGGAGGTAAGCGCAATCGTCTCCAGCATGCGTTGCGCCTGAAAATGCCCCTGGCTCGATGCCAGAGTGAATAGCGAGGCGCCCAGCGCCTGGCTCTGCGGCACACCCTTGCCAAAGGCATACAGCATGCCGAGCCGATATTGCGCCTCGGCACTGCCCATGCGCGAGGCCTGGCAATACAACCGAGCAGCCTGCCATTCACCTTCCACCTCGTCCAGACTGGTTTCAAGGCGGCTGGCATCCTGCAGCAGCTGGCGAATGACGGGCGGCTCATTATCCAGAATGTCGTCCATTGCGCGCGCCTGCTGCGTCTGGCTGGCAGACGACGCACTTTCAGCGGCCATGGCGATGCCAGCGGGCAAGCTGCTGAAACCTAGCATCCACACCAAGATCATCGGGAATTTACCCATGCCTGATTTACGTTACCCCATCATGATTTGAACAGTACATCCGCCAACACCAATGCGCCGCATGCTCTACTTGAACGGCTTGCCAACGCAAGTCTTGAGTGCGCCTCAAGGCTTGCAGCATTCTACGCCATTGCCATGCATAAAGGCCGGCATCGCGCTATGCATCGGCTTGTTGTGCGGCCAGGATATTCGGCAATTTTTCCTGTATCCAGTCGGCCAGCGCTTCCACGCGCAAGCCCACCTCCTGCCCCAGCGGGGTCAGGCTGTATTCCACATGCGGCGGCACCACCGGGTAAGAGGTGCGCAACACAAAGCCATCCTGCTCCAGCCATTGCAGGGTTTGCGCCAGCATGCGCTCGCTGACGCCGCCTATTTTGCGGCGCAAATCGCTGAAGCGATGCGTACCGCCCAGCAAGGCCACCAGCACCAGCACACCCCAGCGACTGGTGACATGCTTCAGCACCTCGCGCGAGGGGCATTGCGCGGCAAACACGTTGCCACGCTCCATCAATGCGGCAAGCGATTCGTCCTGTCGTGTTTCCTGATTCACCATGCTGACACTTACCTTTCTGTAAGTACTTACTAAAAGTTAGCTTGTTTGTTATTGTGCCTTTTCTTTGATTTCAAGCCAACAGGAGTTTTACCATGATCGTGATTACCGGAGCTTCCGGCCAACTCGGCCGACTGGTTATTGAGGAGCTGTTAACCTCGGTACCTGCCAACCAGATTATTGCCGCCGTCCGCACCCCCGCCAAGGTGGCCGACCTCGCCGCCCGCGGCGTCGTTGTGCGTCAAGCAGACTATACCCAACCAGCAACGCTGGATGCCGCCTTTGCCGGTGCCACCCAGATTCTGCTGATTTCATCCAGCGAAGTCGGCCAGCGCCTGCCGCAACACCAGAATGTGATTGCCGCCGCCAAGCGCGCCAATGTCAGCCTGCTGGCCTACACCAGCCTGCTGCACGCCGACACTTCTCCGCTGGGCCTCGCCGCCGAGCACGTGGCCACCGAACAGGCGCTCAAGGCCTCCGGCTTGCCATATGCGATTTTGCGTAATGGCTGGTATACCGAAAACTACACCGCCAGCATTCCACCTGCGCTGCAATACGGCGTGCTGCTGGGCAGCGCAGGCGACGGCAAAATCGCCTCGGCTACGCGCAGTGATTACGCCGCAGCGGCCGCCGCTGTATTACGCACACCCAACCAGGCTGGCAAGGTTTACGAACTCGCAGGCGATACGGCATATACCCTGACGGAATTTGCCGCCGAGCTGACACGCCTTTCAGGCAAGGCCATCGCGTATGAGAACCTGCCTCAGGCCGACTATGCCAAAGCGCTGCTGGATGCCGGACTGCCCGACTTTCTCGCCGATCTGCTGGCAGATTCGGATACGGGTGCCTCCAAGGGTGCGCTGTTTGATGACAGCCATCAGCTGAGCCAGCTGATCGGTCGACCAACGACGCCACTGGCGACTGCTATCGCTGCCGCGCTGTAATTCGCCTGAACATAGCGCGCAAGAAAAAAGCCGACATGACGTCGGCTTTTTTCGTTCTACTGCCTGCGGTTCAACTCACCGTTGCAAACCCACGGTTTATCGCACTCAGGCCTTGCTGAACAACATCTTGCCACCCTTGTACTCGACCTTGATCGTATCCTTGGCGGCAAAATTGCCACTGAGGATTTCCCGCGCCAGCGGATTCTCGATCTCGGACTGGATGGCACGCTTGAGCGGACGGGCACCATACACCGGATCAAAGCCAGCAGCGGCAATCTCTGCCAGCGCAGACGGTGTGACTTCCAACTGCATGTCCATTGCATTCAGGCGTTTTGCCAGGCTTTGCAACTGGATGCCGGCAATCGACTTCACATGCGCTTCACCCAGGGAGTGGAACACCACCACTTCATCGATACGGTTGATGAACTCCGGACGGAAATGGGTTTTGACTTCGCCCATCACCGCCAGCTTCACCACCTGATAATCGTCGCCGCTCATGCTCTGTATCATCTGGCTGCCCAGATTGGAGGTCATGATGATGACGGTATTCTTGAAGTCGACAGTACGGCCCTGGCCATCGGTCAGGCGACCATCGTCCAGCACCTGCAGCAGCACATTGAATACATCCGGGTGCGCCTTTTCCACCTCATCCAGCAGGATCACGCTATAAGGTTTGCGCCGCACCGCCTCGGTCAGCGTGCCACCTTCTTCGTAGCCCACATAGCCGGGAGGCGCGCCAATCAGGCGCGATACCGAATGCTTCTCCATGAACTCGCTCATGTCGATGCGCACCAGATGCTCTTCCGAATCAAACAGGAAGTTGGCAAGCGCCTTGCATAGCTCGGTCTTGCCGACGCCCGTCGGGCCCAGGAACAGGAATGAGCCATAAGGCCGGTTCGGGTCCGACAAACCAGAGCGAGAGCGGCGGATGGCATCGGCCACCAGTCGCACGGCCTCATCCTGGCCGACCACGCGCTCGTGCAGCTTGTCTTCCATGGTCAGCAATTTGTCGCGCTCACCCTGCAGCATCTTGGACACGGGGATCCCGGTCGCACGGCTCACCACCTCGGCAATTTCCTCGGCGCCTACCTGGGTGCGTAGCAGGCGGTTTTTCACCGGCACGCCATTCAATTCTTCGGACGCCGCCTTGTTGAGCTGAGCTTCCAGCTGCGGCAACTTGCCGTACTGCATTTCCGACACACGCTGCCAGTCGCCTTCGCGCTTGGCTTCTTCCATCTGCTGCTTCAGCTTTTCAATGGCTTCCTTGATATGGGCCGAGCCTTGGACCTGGGCTTTTTCCGATTTCCAGATATCGTCCAGATCGGCATATTCCCGCTCCAGGCGCTTGATCTCGTCTTCAATCAGGTCAAAGCGTTTTTGCGAAGCTTCGTCCTTTTCCTTGCGCACGGCTTCGCGCTCAATCTTGAGCTGAATCAGGCGGCGGTCCAGTTTGTCCATCACCTCCGGCTTGGAGTCGATTTCCATCTTGATGCGCGAGGCCGCTTCGTCGATCAGGTCAATCGCCTTGTCTGGCAAAAAGCGGTCGGTGATGTAGCGCTGCGAGAGTTCAGCCGCCGCCACAATCGCCGGATCGGTAATCTCCACGCCGTGGTGCAGCTCGTATTTCTCCTGCAGGCCGCGCAAGATGGCAATGGTCGCCTCCACACTGGGCTCATCCACCAGCACCTTCTGGAAACGACGCTCCAGCGCGGCATCTTTTTCTATGTACTGGCGATATTCGTCCAGCGTGGTGGCGCCCACGCAGTGCAGTTCACCGCGTGCCAGCGCAGGCTTCAGCATATTGCCGGCATCCATGGCGCCATCGGCCTTGCCCGCACCAACCATGGTGTGGATTTCATCAATAAAGACGATGGTCTGGCCTTCATCCTGTGCCAGCTCTTTCAGCACGGATTTCAGGCGCTCTTCAAAATCGCCGCGGTATTTGGCGCCTGCCAGTAATGCCGCCATATCCAGCGACAGCACGCGCTTGTTCTTCAGCGATTCCGGCACCTCGCCATTCACAATGCGCTGTGCCAGGCCTTCTACAATGGCGGTTTTACCCACGCCAGGCTCGCCGATCAGCACCGGGTTGTTTTTGGTGCGGCGTTGCAGCACCTGAATCGCACGGCGGATTTCATCGTCACGCCCGATCACCGGATCCAGTTTGCCAGCGCGCGCACGCTCGGTCAGGTCCATGGTGTATTTCTTCAGCGCCTCGCGATTGCCTTCCGACTCCTGGCTATTCACCTGATCCCCACCGCGCACGGCGTTGATAGCCGCTTCCAGCGCGGATTTATTGAGTCCGGCCTGTTTCAGCAGTTTGCCGGTGTCACCCTTGTCCTCGGCCAGCGCCAGCAAAAACATCTCACTGGCGATATAGGCATCGCCGCGTTTTTGCGCGTGCTTGTCGGTCAGGTTCAAGAGATTGTTCAGCTCACGCGACACGGTCACTTCGCCCGTGCTTTCTTCCATCTTGGGCAAGCTCTCGATGGCTTTTTGCAAACTGCCTTTCAGGTTGCCAGTATTGACCCCTGCCCGGGACAGTAGCGACAGGGTGCCGCCATCTTCCTGATTGATCAGCGCTGCCAACAAGTGTTGCGCTTCTATGCTGGGATTATCGTTGCCGACAGCCAGACTTTGCGCATCGCTCAGGGCTTGCTGAAATTTGGTTGTCAGCTTGTCTATACGCATTTCCTGCTCCTCGTCATGTATTTTGAATACCCTATAGATGGGAGGGTTTTTCCATATTTCAAGTTTTACCTGCACCCGGCCGATATATCCTTAAGCATAAAAGGTTTTCATCTGACAGACCTCGTGGTAACTTAGCGCCATAAGCTTCATGAGAATTCGACATTTAGGGCCTTAACGGCTTGATTAAAAATGAATGTCATGCAGCAAACTTAGACCAATCCGGGGGAAGAAGTATGTCTGTATTACGCGCCGCCGTGCAGCGGGCCAGCCTGTCATGATCTCGATTTACGTATCTCTGGTATGGCACTGACCGCACAGACAGAGTCCGATCTGATTCATCAGCTACTCCACGCCATGGATGGAGTCGCTGTTATTGCTTTTGATGCCAAGCTGCATATTCGCTACGCCAGCCCATACGCCCTCCAGATTCTCAGCCTCAAATCCCCGTCGCGCGCCAAACTTCCTGCCAGCATAGGTCAGCGCGTGCTGGCCGAGCTACAGAAAAACAATCTCAAATTCACCCTGCAGCATGCCGTGGGCAATGCGCTCAAAAGTTTTTGTGTGCAGATCGCAACGCTGGAGCCAGCGACCGCAGGCGCCGACTATGTGCTTTACATGCAGGATGTCACCGAACGCTTTGCCAGCGAATACGAGCTGCGCAGCATGCTCAATCTGCTGCGCAAGCTGATTGATGCCAGCCCCGACTACATCTGCCTGAAAGATGGTGCGGGCCGCTGGCTGCATGCCAATACCAGCGGGCTTTCGCTGCTGCATCTCAACGGCGTCAACACCCAGGGCAAGACCGACCGTGAACTGGCCGATCTCACGCACCCCAATCTGCGTGACTTCATGCAGCACTGGCAGGCGGCGGATGAATATGTCTGGGAAACCGGCCAGCTGCTGCGGGAAGAAGAAACCGTACCGCTGCCCGGCGGTGACCGGGTGCTGGATGTGATCAAGGTGCCACTGTTTCATGATGACGGCAGTCGCCATGGCATTGTCACCCTGGGGCGCGACATCACCGACCGCAAGCAGGTGGAGAGCCAGCTGCGACAGCGCAGCGCCATCCTCGATGCGCTGATCTCCTGCGACTGGCTGCTGCACTCCTCGGAATCCTGGCAAAAAGTCGCCGTCGGCGTGCTGGAACTGCTGGGGCTGGCTTCCCATGCCAGCCGGGCAGCCTTGCTGAAAAACAGCAGCGATATCGAAGCCGAAGCGCCTATTTCCGAACTGCTGCATCACTGGAATGCGCCTGGCTTCAAGCCACTGAGCGATGGTTACCACTGCATTGATTATCTGCGCGATGGTTGCAGCCGCTGGCTCAACATCCTGCAACAGGGCAGCCCGATTTTTGGCAATGCCGATGACTTCCCGCCTGACGAACGCCGCTTTCTGCTGAATCACGATAGCCAGTCTTTCGTCATCATCCCGATTTTCGTGCATGCCCACTGGTGGGGTGTGATCATGATAGAACGCGATCATGCGGCCTCGACCGTCACCTCGCAGGAGCTGGGGGCGCTGATGTCCATCGGCCGCTCCTTCGGCGTGGCGATTCAGCGCGAATCTTCCGACCACCGCTTGCATCAGGCCAAGATCGCCTTTGAAAGCACGGCTGAAGGCATTTTCATCACCGATGATGAGCTGCGCACCATCGCCATCAACCAGGGCTTTACCGACATCACCGGCTATACCGAGGATGATGTGCTGGGGAATATCCCCAATGTGCTGGAAGCCGACCTGAAAAAACCCGAGCCGCACCGCGAGATATGGAAAGCCCTGACGCGCGAAGGCCGCTGGCGTGGCGAATTCTGGAACCAGCGCAAGAACAACGAACAATATGCCGAATGGGTGACGCTCACCGCCGTTAACAATGAGGAAGGCAAGGTGATCAACTATGTGGGCGTGTTTGCCGACATCAGTGAAATCAAGCATTCGCAAAGCCGGCTCAATGAGCTGGTGAATCGCGATCCGCTCACCGGCCTGCCCAACCGCCGCCTGATGCATGAGCTGCTGGACCATGCCATCAAATATGCCGAGCGCGAGCAGAACGAGATTGCCCTGCTGTTTGTCGATCTGGATCGCTTCAAGGCGATCAACGATACTCTGGGCCATCAGATGGGTGACAAGCTGCTGTTTGAGGTGTCGCAACGCATACGCGCTGCGGTGCGCGACAGCGATGCGGTCGCCCGGCTGGGCGGCGATGAATTTATTGTGATGATGGATGTGCTGCGCGAACGCGAAGATGCCGCCAAGGTCGCCAAGAAGATCATCAGCAGCCTGCAGAATGAATTCCTGATTGATGGCCGCGAGCTGTTCATCAGCGCCAGCGTCGGCATTTCGGTTTACCCGGACGACAGCCTGGATGTGGATGGCCTGATCAAGGCTGCCGACATCGCCATGTATCAGGTGAAAAACAAGGGCAAGAACAACCATTGCTTCTACTCCGCCGACCTGAGCCAGAACGCGGTGGAACGCTTTACCCTGGAAAACCAGCTGCGCCGCGCGCTGGCACGGGATCAGTTTGAAGTGTATTACCAGGCCCAGGTCTCGCTGGAAACCGGCCGCATTATCGGCGCCGAGTCGCTGATCCGCTGGATACACCCGGAGCTGGGTGTGGTATCGCCCGCCAAGTTCATCCCGCTGGCGGAAGAAACCGGGCTAATCATCCCCATCGGCGAATGGGTGCTGCGGCAATCGGCCATGCAGGTGAAGGAGTGGCACGACCAGGGATTTGATATCGACTGGGTGTCGGTCAATGTCTCCGGCGTGCAGATACAGCGCAGCAATTTTGCCGATACCGTGTACGGCATTCTGGTGGAAACCGATTGCGAATCGCATCTGCTGGAGCTGGAGATTACCGAGAGCACCGTCATGCACAACACGGAGTATGTGATTGATGTGTTTGATCGCATCAAGCATCTGGGGGTGCGGCTGGCGATTGACGACTTTGGCACGGGCTATTCGTCGCTCTCCCACCTCAAGCGTTTGCCGCTGGACAAGATCAAGATTGACCAGTCGTTTGTGCGCGACCTGCCCAATAACAGCGATGACGCGGCCATTGCCACCGCCATCAATGCCATGGCGCAGAGCCTGGGCTTTACCGTGATTGCCGAGGGGGTAGAAACACGGCAACAGGCGAGCTTTTTAAAGAAAATAGGGTGCCAGCAGGGTCAGGGCTATCTGTACAGCCGCCCGATCACTGCCAGCGAATTCACTGCGCTCTTGCGAGCAGAACAACTCAACAATAAAAAATGAACCCGCAACAAAATCACTTTATCGATGTTAACCAGCTGAGGGTCGGACTGTATGTCCACCTGGATCTCGGCTGGATGGACCACCCCTTCACCTTCAGCAACTTCAAGCTCAAGGATGAAGAGCAGATCGCCACCATCAAAAAGGTTGGCCTCAAACGCCTGCGTTACGACCCCAACCGCAGTGATTGCGACCCCCTGCCCATGCCAGAGCCCATCCTCTCGCCGCGAGGGCCGCTGGTGGAGCCGCCCATGGAGCCTGTTTCCCATGACAGGCATCAGCCAGACCCGGGCTTGCGCCTGCAAGAACTGCAACATGCGCTGGATGAAAGCGAAAAGAAATTCCTGGCAGCCGCCAATGTGGCCAAGCAGGTGACGCGCAATATCCTGACGCAAACCCAGACCTCCCTGCAGCAGGCCAACACCTTGATAGAAGGCATGGTGGACTCGGTGCTGGGCGAGAGCGACATCGCGATTTATGCCATGAGCGGCAACCGCTCGGGGGATGAGCATTTCAACCACCCGCTGAATGTAACGACGCTGGCGCTGATGCTGTCCAAATCCATGGACATGTCGGAAGAACTTGCCCGCACCCTGGGCCTGGCTGCACTGTTTCATGACATCGGCAAGATCGAGATTCCCAACCGCCTGCTGATGAAAACCGAGCCGCTAACCAAGGCCGAGCAATCCTTCATGGAGCAGCATAGTGAAATTGGCGCGCGCATTGCCAAACAGTGCGGCATGTCGGCCGAAGTAGTCGAGCTGATCCTGCATCATCACGAATATGCCGACGGCAGCGGCTATCCCAAGCGCCTGAAGATGAACGACATATCGCTGCTGGCGCGCCTGCTGGCCATCGTCAATGTCTACGACAACTTGTGCAACCCGGCGCTGACAAACAAAGCCCTCACCCCGTATGAAGCACTGGCCTATATGTTTGCCCACCAGCGCAGCAAGTTCGATGAAAGCCTGCTGAAGCGCCTGATCAAATGCCTGGGTGTGTATCCGCCAGGCAGCGTGGTGCAGCTTTCCACCGGCCTGCATGGCATTGTGGTGTCAGTCAACATGGACAAGCCGCTGCGCCCCTTTGTCATGGTGCATGACCCGGCTTCATCGACTGAAGAAAGCCAGCTGATCGACCTGCGCGACGACCCCAGCATAAATATCAGCCTCTGCCTCAAGCCTTCGCAGTTACCAGAGGACGCGATGCACTTCCTCAAACCGCGCAAGCGCCTGAGTTATTTCATCAGCAAGGATAACCAGATCGCAAGTTAACCCTGCGCTCAAGGCGAATCTGCAAGTGTAAAAAACGGCGGCGAGTGTCACTCACTCGCCTCCGTTTTTTGTTGGCCAGATGCTGGCCTGACTTTCGTTAAAAATCCACGCTCAAGCCCACATTCACCGAGCGCCCCATGCCAGCCACAGGGCCAATTGCCCCCTGCCCGCCATTGGCATTCCAGTTGGCATAATCGGCCCCGCCCAAGGGCAGGTAGTAGAACTTGTCGAACAGATTGGTGACGCCGAGATCCAGCCGCGCCTTTTTCCATTGATAGCCAGTGCGCAGGTTCACCAGGGTGTAGCCTGCCGTTTTGGACTCAAAGCGTACGCTATCGACTGCGGTTTTGCTGTCCACCAGTTGCAGGTCCACGGCATTGCTCCAGGCGCCGATGCGCTGCTCCAGCGAGGCTTTGAACTGCAACGGCATGATGTTATAGAGATCGTCGCCATTGCTGACGCGCTCGCCACGCGTCCAGCCCAGCGAGCCGCTGATACGGCCTTGGCCAAAGCGTGCGTTATCCCACAGGCTGCGCTTGAAGGCCGCTTCCACCCCGTAAAACTGGGCATCCTGATTCTGGAATTGCAGTAGTGCACGCGGCACGCCGCTGGCCAGGTTGAAGGTGCCGATGCGATTCACCCCAATATAATCCTGCACGTAGGTGTAATACGGCGTGAGCTTCACTTGCCATTGGGCCTGGGCAGCATCGTGCAGATTAAGCGTAGCACTAATGGTATTGGCCGTTTCCGGCTTGAGGTCGGGGTCTCCCACATAGCCATTGGCATCGCCAAACCAGCCTATCATGGTCATGGCCATGGTGCCGCGGCCCCAGGAATAGCGTTCATACAGACTGGGCGCGCGGTTTTTGCGGGCATAGCCGAAATCGACACTGGCGGTGTTGCTGGCGATATAGGTCGCCATGGCAGTGACGTCGATGTTCTGATCGGTACGCGAGCGATTGCTTGCATTGAAAACCTGGGCTGCCGCATTGTCGGTGGCGTTCATCATGCCGCCGTAGGATTGCACCTCGCCGGTGCTGGTATGGACCACATCCTCGCGCAGGCCCAGCAGCGAGCTCCACTGATTGCTCCAGCTGGAGGCCACCTCGGCATACACGGCCACGCGATCGCGACGACCATTGTTGATATTCACATAGGTCTGCGGGCCCATCATCATGCTGCCAGGCACAGCAGGCCAGAAGTCATCCAGCTTCTGGCGGTGGGCTTCGTTGCCAATGCGCAGGGTATGAATGGCATCCAGCGGCACCGTGGCCTTGATGCTATAGCCCATGTCCTCGCCTTTGGTTTTCATGGGCATGGTGCCGGTCTTCTCGTTCGAGAAAAAGCCCATCTCGTGATTCACATTCTGCCAGTAGATGCGGGTATCCAGATCGCCCCAGGCAAACGTGCGGCTATAGCCGATATTGATGGCGTCAGACTGGTTATTGATCAGGTCCATGTATTGATTCACATAGCCCTGGAACGGCACATCCTGATGGGTGAGCTTGACGGTCAGCAGCTGGTCTTCGCCGCGGGCCGCAACGTTGACCGTTTGCGTGCGGCGGTCAAACTGGGTGGAGCGTACCTTGTTGCCGCGGCCATCTTCGTAACTGCCCGCACGGTCTATGGTGCCGGTAAAGCCCAGGCTCAGGCTGTCATTGGCAACAGAGGCGCTGAGGGCGGTGCTGAAGGCATTGTTATTGCTGCGATAGAGGCTGGAGAAACGGCCCTGGGTCACCAGCGTCTCGCCATTCCCGGCGAACACCGGAGCGGGCGACGTCAGCAGGATAGTCCCTGCGATGCTGTCACCACCCTGGCTGACGGGGGTGATACCCGCTAGCACGCTGGCATTCGCCACGGTGGCCGGGGCAACATACGACAAGGGAGAGTTCATGTGATTGCCACAGGCAGCAGTCACCTCGGCGCCATCCACCAGAATTTTGATGCGGTCATCATTGAGTCCGCGTATCACCGGCAAGGCCGACACTCCACCCGACTGGTAAAACTGCAGGCTGCCTTCAGCTGCCAGCACTTCGACCATATCTGCACTATTGAGCGGGCGCGCCCGCACAGGCTCGCTGTCTTTTTTGGCATCGACTACCACCTCGGGCAGTTTCACTGTCGCTTCTTCGGCGTACAGGCTGTTGCAGTTCATCACGCTGATGGCGACAGCCACCGCGTATGGCAGATGTTTCATGCGGATTGCTTGTTTCATAGGCTCCCTGTCTTTCTCATATCGCATGCCTGCAGGCGCAGGCTCATGTTGCGCAGGCTCATGTTGCGCAGGCATTCTAGCGAAGCAGGGGAAATTGAAAATGCGACATGATGTCGCACGCGCAGACGGGACGGGCCTGTCAGAAACGCCAGTGATTCAGATGGGAGACAATTCAGATGGGAGACAAAGCGGAAATCAGGAAACTCGGGATAAGAAGTGCGCCACGCATGAATATCCGCGTAGCCATGAGTCCGCTAGGGCAGGCTGCGGCCCCAGTTGTCCAGCCAGTCTTTGGCTGGCCGCCCACTGATGGCTTGCACCTGATGCCGGGCATCGTAAAAATAGGTGCGCGGCAGCTCGCCATACCAGGCGGGGTCCAGTTGGTAGCGCAGGCGATCGGCATCGTTCCCGGCAAACTGCCAGCGGGCATGGGCTGGCAAGGCCAGCCCATCGATGAATGTTGCGGCTTCCGTCGCCTGACCGATATCGGTATTGACCGTAACCAGGGTGACGTGCGGATGCTGCCTGACCCAGGCGCCCAGCGTGCGCAAGTCCTCGGCACAATAGGCACAATCGAGTGACCACAAGGCCAGAATAAAGGGTTTGCGGGCGTATTGCTGCTCAAGCGCCCGGCGGCTCTCCCCTTGCCAGGGCTGAAAGTCGGCGGCCATGGCCCAGCGGCTGCCGACCACGGATACCACCATCAGCAAGCCGATCAGGGCAATCTCCCGCGCCATGCCACGCGCAGCACGGCCACAGATGGCAGCCAGGTCACGCACGCTCACGGCGCCGTCTCCAGCGCCTTCAAGAGCAGGCCATCGCGTGCGGTATTCCAGGCCAGATAGACCTGGGTGCCGCGCATGAGCAGCATGGGGTAATCGGCACTGCCGGCGGTGCTGAGCATGGGCTCGGCCTGGCCCCAGCTGCGGCCTCCATCGTCCGAGCGCATCAGGTAAAGGCGGCTACCATCGGCCTCCATCTCGCGCCAGGCCAGCCATACCGCATCACCGCGGCTGATCAGCGCCGGATGCCCAGCCTGCTTGCTGCCATCGCCTATGCGTTTGGCGGGAGAAGACACCCAGGCTTCGCCGTCCATGCGGGCGTAAAACAGGCCGGGCATTTTTTCGCGGTTATGCGTACCACCGTCAAACCAGGCCATGTGCCAGCCCCAGTCGCCGCCTTGCGCCAGCGCCGGGCCATGGTGTGGGCAGGCGTCTATCTGCCAGTTGCCAAAGCTGGCGCGTTTGATGGCATCCGCAGCGACGGGCTTGGTATTGAATCTGGCGATGGCATGGTCGCGCACGCCACCCTCGAACACATGGCGCCATAGCGCCACGGCGTCGCCCGAACCGTCATCCGGGGTCACCAGCGCAATGCGGCAACATTCGCAACTGCTGTCAGCCAGCTTGCGCTCGGCAGCAAAACTGGCGCCGCCATCGTCCGATACCGCGTAATAGATCGCGGCGCCCGCATAGGGCTGACCTGCGGCCTGCGCCGCCAGCAGATCACGCTTGTCCACCCATCCGACGTAGAGCCGATCCTGGGCCTGCCCCGGCACACGGCTGACGGCCAGCGCATCAAAGCGGTGAGTAATCTCGGCGCGGTCCTGATGCACGATAAACGGTGGCTCAAAGTGCTTGCCGTCATCCACCGAGCGGGCAAACCAGATATAGCCGGTATAGGGTTTTTGCAGGGCTTGCGTCCAGGTGACATAGAGCTGGCCTGCGCTACCGATGGCGAGCTTGGGTTTGGCATCGCCATCCACGCCGATTTTTTGCGCGTCAGGATTCACCACGCGCGGCGTATCAAAATGCTGGCCCTTATCGGGCGAGCTATCCACCAGCACATGACCGTCTTTTACCGAGGCGCGCCATAAGGTCCCTTGCGCATCGAAGACCAGGGATATGGCGAGGGGCGCTGCCGCAGCGCCGTGATCGTGCCCTTCGTGGGCAAGGGCAAGACTAGCCGCCAGCAGTGCTGGCAAACCCAGCAAAAACAATACCATCGCCCGGCAGATTGCCGGTAAAACCATCAGCATGCGCATGCAAATCCGTTATCAGTAATCAAACTTGAGTTGGGCAAAGGCCGTGCGTTGCGGGTAGGGATGAAACACATAGGCCTTGTCGTTGTTGAGATTATCGACGCCCAGCGCCGCTGTCCAGCGGTCAGCAAATTTATAGGCCATGCGCACATCCACAAAAAAGAAATGACTGGCGCCGCCATAGGTATCGGGGTTGCTGTCGCTGTTATCCAGGTAGGTGTATTGGCGACCGCTGTAGCGCAATGCCAGGCTATAGGTCAGCGCCTGCCCCTGATGATAGGTCGCCACTGCCTTGGCGACGGCATTGGGGATGCGCGGCGGGCGATTGCCTTCGGTATCAGGGTTGGCGCTATTGCGCAGAATTTCCGCTTCGGTCATGGTCAGGCTGCCACCCAGGTCCAGCCCATGTACAAAGACATCCTGCCATTGCGTGGCCAGTTCAATGCCACGGGTACGCACCAGGTCCACATTCTGGATAAAGCTGCAAGTAGCGCTGCCACAGGCACTAACCCCGTTAGTAACGGTTTGCGAGATCAAGGCATCGTGCTTGTTTTCCTGAAACAGCGTGGCACGCAGATAGCCCTTGGCAAAGCGCCGCTCGGCAGAAAGCTCCGCTGAAAGCACCCGCTCCGGCTGCAAGTCAGGATTGCCCTGCACCAGATTGCTGCCACTGGTAATGCTCTGGAACAGCTCGCTCACGGTAGGAAAGCGATAGGCACGCCCCAGGGCGGCGTTGAAACTCCAGGCAGGCGCAGGCTCAAAGCTCAGGGCCAGCTTGGGCGAAAAAGCATGCTCCTGCTTGTCTGCGTAAGCGCTGGTTTGCAGGCTGCCGCCCACGGTCGCCTGATTCTGCCCATTCCATGCCCGCCAGTCCTCATAGCGGCCGCCGGCTGTCAGTTTCCAGCGGGGGGCAAAGCGCCAGGCATCCTGCACATACAGCCCCTGGGTCATGGTATCGCCACGCGAAGCACTATTGCGTGTAGTGGTAGTGGCGCTGCTCCAGTCGCTGGCGTTATCCGTCACGCTGCGCAGGGCATAGTGATCAATGTGATAGCCCACATCCACCTGATGTGCACCGCGACTCAGGGTGCCCTGGGCGTCGGCCGCGGTCCAGCCGGTCCCTTGCATGTCCTGCACCGTGCCCACACTGCTCAGGGTGGGGTTGTTGGCGGTTGAGGTACGGCTTTCATCGCGGTTGTAGCGGTAATCGGAAAGGCCGAGCTGCCATTGCCAGCTGCCATCCGCTTTGGATTGCAACTGCAAGGCCTGCATCAGATGCACGCTGTTGGCGGCGGTGGGGTTGAGGCCACGCACACTGTAGGTATTGCCGCCGATACTGACATTGCCGTTGTAAAACGCGGCGCCGCTGGCGGTGCGCAAATAACTGTCCACCCGGGTATCGGAATCCAGCTGCCACAAGCCCACGGTATAGCGCGCCTGCAAACTGGGGCTGATGTCATACGCCAGCTTGAGCTTGAGGTTGTCCTGCACCGAGTGGTCTATGCCATAGGCGCCAAACACCAGGCGGGAGACGCCCTTTTCACTGACATCGCGATAGGCGCCAGTCACCGCAGTACCGGCACCAGCCGTGGTGGCCGTTGCCACGGCAAACTGCATGGGCTGGCCCCAGGTATCCAGATGATCCACCCCCAGCCAGAAAGAAAGGTCGTTGATGCGGTTACCGACAGAAGCGCTGGCATGCTTGCCCTCGTTGTTTTGCTTGGTACCATAAAGATCGAAGCGCTGCGTGAACCATTGCATGTTGGCATGCGCTTCAAACTTCTGCGGCATGCGCGTCTGGATATTCACCACGCCGCCCATGGAGTTGCCCGCATACAGCGAGGAATACGGCCCATACATGACATCCACCTGCTGGATTTCCTCCGGCGACACCATGCCCCAGCGCGGCGGATAGGCAAAGGAGTTGCCGAGCAGGTTGGACAGCAGGATGCCATCGGCATACAGCAGCGTTTGCGCACTGGATAAGGTACCCGCCGTGCGGCTGGCGATAATGCCATTGCGGTCGCCAATATAGCGCTCGCGCACCTGCAGGCTGGGCAGGTATTTGATGGTTTCAGCGGCCGTGGCGGCGTTAGTGGTCTCGGCAATCTGTTGCGCGGTGACGCTTTCGATGACCGCGGGCACGCGCTGGTTGCTTTCAGTGGCACTGCGCGTGGCCGTCACTTCCAGCGGATCCAGCACCACGGTTTCGTTATGGTCGGCATGCGCAGGCCCTGCCCCAGTGACAAGGGCGCCGCAGACAAGTGAGTGAATGATGCAGGCAGTTGTTTTCATGTCCGAAATTGTAGGGTTTGCCACACGGCGCCACCATGCGACATGTTGTCGCACCCATCGTCCTCTGGCCCACATACAGCAAGCCCGCTGTGGCAATTTGCCGCAGCGATGCGCCGCCAACTTGGGTTAGAATCCCCGGCATGTTCGCGTCCACGTCATCCTCGCTTGCCACCCGTACCAATCTGCGCCGCCTGCTCAGGCTGCGACTGGTCATGACCGTGGTGCTGGGCGCCGCCGCCGCCATTGCCATGCTGTATTACGATGTGGCGCTGCCCATGCATACCGTGGTGGGCGCCATGCTGCTGATGCTGATGCTGAATGGCATGACCTGGTGGCGTTTGCGTCACCCCATGCCGGTATCCGACATTGAATTGCTGATGCAGCTGCTACTGGATATGGGCGTGCTCAGTGTGCTGTTCTACAAGGCAGGCGGCTATACCAATCCCTTTGTCTGGATGTATCTGCTGCCGCTGATTGTCGCGGCTGTCGCCCTGCCCTCGCGCTTTGTCTGGCTGGTCGCCTCTCTGGCCATCGCCTGCTACAGCGGCCTCATGTTCTGGTATCAGCCGCTACCTTCGACCACGCCGGCCATGATGCCAGGCATGGACATGTCGCAGATGGATATGGACATGCACATGATGCACATGCACGCCAGCCAGAGCGGATTCAGCGTGCATCTGGTCGGCATGTGGGCAGGCTTTGTGGTGTCTGCCAGCGTCATTGCCATTTTTGTGGAGCGCATGGCACGCAGTCTGCGCGAGTATGATCGCTTGATGGCAGAAGCCCGCGAACAGGCACTTGAAAGTGAGCGCATGCTCGCGCTCGGCGCCCTGGCAGCCGGGGCTGCACACGAGCTGGGCACACCACTTGCCACCATGGCGGTGGTCACCGAAGAGCTACGGCAAACCCATACCGATAATGCCGAACTGACAGAATCACTTGATCTGTTGCGTAAGGAAATCACGCGCTGCAAGGGCATTTTGTCCTCGCTCTCTGGCTCGGCGGGCGAGTTGCGTGCCGAGGCAGGGCTGAGTCGTCCGCTGGATGCGTTTTTGCAGGAGACCTTCAGCCGCTGGCAGGATATGCGCCCGGCCATTCCGCTAGCGCTGGATCAGCAAGGCAGCAACCCTGCACCACAGATTGTGGCCGACCGGGCCTTGAGCCAGGCCATCTGCAACCTGCTGGATAATGCGGGCGATGCCTCGCCGGATGGCATCAGCGTGCATGCGCGCTGGCGAGTCGACTGGCTGGAGCTGCAGATTGTTGATAATGGCCCCGGCCTCAACAGCGTGGCACAGGCAAGGCTGGGGGAGCCGGGATTCACCACCAAGGCGGCCGTGCATCTGGAATCCAGCATGCACACCTCCGCAGACAGGGAAAGCGTGGGCGGCCTGGGGCTGGGCGTGTTCCTGGCTAAATCCGTGATTGAGCGCCTGGGGGGCAGCCTGCAATTCAGCAATCGCGAGCAGGGCGGCACGCTCACCAGCGTCAGCCTGCCATTACGGAGATTGTCACATGAGTGAGATGGACGAACTCCCCAGCCTGCTGCTGGTAGACGATGACGAAACTTTTACCCACGTGCTGGCCCGCGCCATGACCAGGCGCGGCTTTGCCGTCAGTGTGGCGCATGATGCGGTGCAGGCCATGAGCATGGCGACCGCCAATCCCCCCGAATATGCCGTGCTTGACCTGAAAATGCCCGGGGATTCCGGACTGACGCTTATCCGCCAGCTGAAAGCCCTGGATGAAGAAACCCGCATAGTGGTCTTGACCGGCTATGCCAGCATTGCCACGGCGGTTGAGGCGGTCAAACTGGGGGCGACCTACTACCTTGCCAAGCCGGCCGATGCCGATGAAATCCTGCAGGCGCTGGAGCGTAAAGAAGCGGATGACACCATTCCGCTCGCCGCCAACCCCTTATCGGTAGACCGCATGGAGTGGGAGCACATACAGCGCGTGCTGAAAGAGCATGACGGCAATATCTCAGCCACGGCGCGCAGCCTTAACATGCACAGGCGCACCCTGCAGCGCAAATTGAACAAACACCCCACGCGCCAGTAATTCGCACAAAAACTATCAAACATAAGGTATTGATATATTTATTTTATATCGCCCAAATCAGAGCCAAATTAATAACCATATTTAAATAAGGCCTATTATAATAAGCCCAGCCAAACTACTATGCCGAATGATGAATAATCGCTGGATATCGCATCTGACATCGCTCAAGGCGCATCGCCGATATAGTCGTCTGGCCATCGAAATTACGGTGATCCTGCTCGCAAAAGTAGTACTGCTTTACCTGCTCTGGTGGGCGTGCTTTTCACACCCCATCGCCAAGCAGGACAGGCAGGCAGCGGTCACCCGCATAATAATGAGCACCTCAAAATAGGAGTCATGTCATGCTACCCTCGGCAGAAGTCGTCGACCTCTCGCGGCTGCAGTTCGGCGCCACCGCACTCTACCATTTCCTGTTTGTCCCCCTGACGCTCGGGCTTTCCTGGATGCTGGTGATCATGGAATCCGTATACGTGATGACTGGCAAGCAGGTTTACCGGGACATGACCAAGTTCTGGGGCAAGCTGTTCGGCATCAACTTTGCCATGGGAGTCACCACCGGTATCACCATGGAATTCCAGTTTGGTACCAACTGGGCGTATTACTCGCATTACGTCGGCGATATTTTCGGCGCGCCGCTCGCCATTGAAGGCCTGATGGCTTTCTTCCTCGAATCCACCTTTGTCGGCCTGTTTTTCTTCGGCTGGGATCGCCTGAGCAAGAAGCAGCATCTGGTCGTGACATTCCTGGTGGCCCTTGGCTCCAATCTTTCCGCGCTGTGGATCCTGATTGCCAATGGCTGGATGCAGAACCCGGTGGGGGCTGAATTCAACTTTGAAACCATGCGCATGGAGATGACGAATTTCGCGCATCTGCTGTTCAACCCCGTAGCCCAGGTCAAGTTTGTGCACACCGTGGCAGCGGGGTACACCACCGCCGCCATGTTTGTGCTCGGCATTTCGTCGTGGTATCTGCTGAAAAAGCGCGATACCGCATTTGCCCTGCGCTCGATTGCGGTCGCTTCCGGCTTTGGACTTGCCTCCATCCTGTCGGTGATTATTCTGGGCGATGAATCCGGCTATGCCACCGGCGAAGTGCAAAAGGTAAAACTGGCCGCGGTGGAAGCCGAATGGCATACCGAACCGCCACCGGCCTCCTTCACCCTGTTTGGCCTGCCCAACCAGAAAGAAGAACGCACCGATTACGCGGTCAAGATTCCCTACGTGATGGGCATCATCGCCACCCGCTCGCTGGATGAGCCGGTAACAGGCCTGGTGGATATCAAGCGCGAAAACGAAGACCGTATCCGCAACGGCATGGTGGCATACGCGGCCTTGCAGAAACTGAAAAGTGGCGATACCAGCGCCGAAGCCGTTGCCGCTTTTAACGCCGTGCGCGATGATCTGGGCCATGGCCTGCTGCTGAAGAAATACACACCGAATGTGGTCGATGCGACAGATGAGCAAGTGAAGCTGGCGGCCGCCGATACCATTCCGAATGTATTTGCGCTGTTCTGGAGTTTCCGCATCATGGTCGGTCTGGGCGTGCTAATGCTGTTCATGCTGGGGGCTGCATTTTATTACTCGGCCAAACGCACCATTGCCAGCAAGACCTGGCTGCTGCGCCTGGCCGTGGTCGCGATCCCCGTGCCATGGATTGCCGCCGAAATGGGCTGGGTGGTGGCGGAAATGGGCCGTCAGCCATGGACGATTTCCGGCATTCTGCCCACGCATCTGTCAACGTCATCGCTCAACACCGGCGAACTTTATTTCAGCATTGCCGGCTTTCTCGGTTTCTATACCCTGCTGTTGCTGATCGAACTGTTCCTGATGTTCAAGTACGCGCGTCTCGGGCCGTCCAGCCTGCATACCGGTCGCTATCACTTTGAAGTTTCTTCGCGTGCTGCTGCTTAAGGAAAAATCATGAGCGAAATCATCGACTATCAAACCCTCAAGCTGGTCTGGTGGCTGTTTGTGGGCGTATTGCTGATTGGCTTTGCCATCATGGATGGCTTTGACATGGGCGTGACCACCTTGCTGCCCTTTCTGGGCAAAACCGACGACGAGCGTCGTGTCATCATCAACTCGGTGGGCCCGGTATGGGAAGGTAACCAGACCTGGCTGATCACCGCAGGTGGCGCCATTTTTGCGGCGTGGCCGCTGGTGTATGCCGCAGCCTTCTCCGGTCTGTATGTGGCTTTGCTGCTGGTATTGTTTGCCCTGTTTTTCCGCCCGGTAGGCTTTGATTACCGCAGCAAGATGGAAAGCCCCGCATGGCGCAATGGCTGGGATTGGGCCTTGTTCGTCGGCGGCTTTGTGCCATCGCTGGTGTTTGGCGTGGCTTTTGGCAATCTGCTGCTGGGCCTGCCGTTTCATTACGACGACACGCTGCGTTCGTTTTACACCGGCAGCTTCTGGGCATTGCTTAATCCGTTTGCCCTGCTCTGCGGGCTGGTCAGCCTGACCATGCTGCTGATGCACGGTGCGATATACCTGCAACTGCGTACCGAAGGTGTAGTGCAAAAACGCGCAGCGCGCGCAGCCCGTATCAGCGGCATCACATGCGCGATTCTGTTTGCGCTGGCTGGCCTGTGGCTGGCGGCCGGGATTGAGGGTTACAGACTGCTGCAGATTCCAGACGTAAATAGCGCCATCAACCCACTGCACAAAACGGTAGAAAAAGTGGCCGGGGCCTGGCTCAGCAATTACAGCACCTATCCCTGGATGACGCTGGCACCCACCGTCGGCTTCGCTGGCATTGCGCTGGCCCTGCTGAGTGCGGCCAAAAAATGGGAGCGCTGCGCTTTTGTCTTCAGCAGCCTGGCGCTGGCGGGGATTATCCTCACGGCCGGTTTCTCCATGTTTCCGTTCATCATGCCCTCCAGCACCGATCCGGTAAGCAGCCTGACCTTGTGGGATGCAGTCTCCAGCAAGAAGACACTGGGCATCATGTTTGTGGTGACCCTGATCTTCCTGCCGCTGATCCTGATCTATACCTCCTGGGTATTCCGCGTGCTGCGCGGCAAGATCACGGTACAGCATATCCGCGACAACTCGCATACTGCCTATTAAAGGAGCACGCACATGTGGTATTTCACCTGGATACTGGGCGTCGGACTGGCGCTGGCATTTGGCATCATCAATGTCATGTGGCTCGAATCGGAGCTACCATTTGAAGAGCAGGACACTGAATAGCTAATCAGGCCTGCCGTTTCAATTCATCACTGGTTTCATCTCCGCTGTGGGCGGTTTCTCTAGGAGAAACCGCCTTATTTTTTTATAGTCAGCCAGGTAGGATTTATTTGATCAGTTTTACTTATTGATTACATCAAAACAATCAACTTCAGATATCAATAAAGTTTCATTACTATGGCACCCATACCAAGGCGCCACTGCCAGGTTATCAACCCAGATAAGGAGAAATGTAATGAGCAAAGACATCTTGACCACCTCGGCCGGGGCTCCGGTACCCGATGACAACAACAGCATCAGTGTCGGTGCACGTGGCCCACTGACCTTTGACAATCACTACCTTTTCGAAAAGCTGGCACACTTCAACCGTGAGCGCATCCCCGAGCGCGTAGTGCATGCCCGCGGCACCGGTGCTTACGGTACTTTCACCTTGAGCAAGAGCCTCAAGGATTACACCATCGCCAGCTTCTTGCAGGATGTGGGGCAAAAGACCGAAGTATTCTTGCGCTTCTCTACCGTAGGTGGCGGCCAGGATTCCAGTGACTATGCGCGTGATCCCCGCGGCTTTGCCGTGAAGTTCTACACACCGCAAGGCAACCTGGATATTGTGGGCAACAATACGCCCGTGTTCTTTTTGAATGACCCGATCAAGTTTCCGGACTTCATCCACAGCCAGAAAAAAGACCCGCGCACCAATTTGCCCAACCCGGCCAATGCCTTTGAATTCTGGGCCAATCACCCGCAATCCTTGCATCAGATGACCATCCTGATGTCGGACCGTGGCATCCCGGCTTCGTATCGCCACGTGCACGGCTTCAGCTCGCACACGCTGAGCTTCTGGAACAAGGATGGTCAGCGCTACTGGATCAAATGGCACTTCAAGACCAATCAGGGCATCAAAACCCTGACCAATGAAGAAGCCGCCAAGATGCCAGCGTTTGGTGCCCAGAAGGATCTGGTGGATGCGATTGATCGCGGTGATTTCCCCAGCTGGACGGTGAAGTTGCAAATCATGTCGGAAGCCGAAGCAAAGGGTTATCACATCAACCCGTTCGACTTGACCAAGGTCTGGCCGCACAAGGATTTCCCCTTGATCGAGATTGGTCAGCTGGAGTTGAACCGCAATGTGCGCAACTACTTTGCCGAAACCGAGCAAGCTGCCTTCGCACCCAGCAATCTGGTGCCTGGTGTAGGTGCCTCGCCGGACAAAATGTTGCAGGCCCGCTTGCTGGCTTATCAGGATGCGCATCGCTACCGCGTGGGTGTTAACGCCAACCAGTTGCCCGTCAATGCTCCGCGTTGCCCGGTTAACCACTACCAGCGCGATGGCGCCATGGCAGGCATGGGTTGCCCGGCACATGGTCATGAAAATGCCTTCCTCGGCTCGCCGAATTTCTACCCGAATGATCGGGCAGCCGAAGGTGCGCCAGTACCCGCAGCGGAATTTGCACCACCGCCGATGCCGGTATTGGAGCAAGCATGGATTGGCTACCACGACCAGAGCCAGGAAGACTATTACACGCAGGCCGGTGAACTCTTCCGCTTGATGAACGACGATCAGCAGCAACAGTTGTTCAACAACATTGCCGGTGGTTTGTCGCAAGCCAATGCAGATATTCAGGCGCGTGTACTTGCGCAGTTTGAAAAAGCCGACCCGGCTTATGCGGCTGGCGTGAAAAAGGCGATTGCCGCTATTTCGTAATTTTCCGCCATGAAAAAGCCCCGCATTCAGAAAGGATGCGGGGCTTTTTTACTTTCGCTGCTCCCCCATACGGTGGGGCATACATACACTCAGGGCAGATAACGCGTCTTGCAGGTCTTTTTGCTCTCATCGCAGAGAACGGCAGACTTCATGGACTCACGATAGAGCTTGGCGTGAGCGGCATCAATCGCCCATAGCGAGCTCTGCTTCTCGGCTTCGGATTGAGGACGCCAGCTGTACTGCACTTTGTAAATGAAATTCTTGCTTTCGTAAAAAGCGACAAAAGCGCCTTCCCCCAGCGGGGCATTTTCGGACGGTTTGCCACAATATCCGCCGCCGAGTGCAGAATAAAGCCCGTTGGCCGTCGTGGTCCGCATGGTGATCTCCTCATATCCCGTACATGAGCCAGACAAGCGCTTGACCATGCCTATCAATGCCACGTCCGCCACCTTGAGTTTGGCATCGCGAATTTCCTTCATGGTCTGCGCAGAGGGATAGGGTTTTCTGATAATGGAAAGATGCCCGGTTTTCCAGGTTTCGACATCTTCTCCTGGCGGCGCGTATTCCACGAAATACTCGCCTTTGGGGTCGCCCTCCATCCAGACGATTTTCCAGCCAGCTGGCGGCGTCACATCGAGACGCTCACCCTTTACATTGAATGGCATTCCCACCACAGTTTCCGCGAACGCAGGCAGCGCGGACTGAAGACTAATGCACGCGGCTGCCATCAAAATGCAGATTATCCTGATCATTGCGCACATGTCCCTTCGATGTTGTTGATAAGCCCGGTTTGCGGGTTGATGTGGATTTGCAGACTGTTTTTCACCAGCCGTATATCCTCTTTGTCCTGCCAGCCAAACACCACGTTGTCTTTGCTGAGACTGACAAAGTAAGGGTCTCCCAGCAGCTTTACCACGTCTGCCTGCCTCATGCCTACATGCACTTTTTTAGCATCCGTACAATTGATATGGGGTTCAATGCCGCACGCAGTTTGCAAAAACAGCAGGCCGATGTAAAAACAGAAGCGTGGCATGGATTTCAAAGCAGACGTCCAGCACTCGCACATGTCATCCAAGATTGTTTCCATTTCCGGAATTCTGATTTCAAGACTGCATCATTTATTGGAACATCAGACTATTGCATACTGTCCCACATGAAGTTGTGCCGTTCGGCACAGTCTGTTCTGTTTTCTAATAATTCTGCGGAGGTTATCCCCATGGCAAAAGCAATTGGTTATGCCGCTTACGATCCCAAGAAGCCGTTGGCCCCTTTTAATTTCGAACGTCGCGAGGTAGGTGCCAATGATGTCGAAATCGAGATCCTGTTTTGCGGCGTTTGCCACTCGGATTTGCACCAGGTACGCGATGAATGGGGTAACTCAACTTTCCCCATGGTGCCGGGGCATGAGATTGTTGGCCGCGTGACCAAGGTCGGCAGCGCCGTCACCAAGTTCAAGGCAGGGGATCTGGCCGGTGTGGGCTGTCTGGTGGACTCGTGCCGCAGCTGCCCGGATTGTGAAGACAGCCTGGAGCAATACTGTAACCACGCGGTGTTTACCTACAACTCGCCGGACAAGCAAATGCCCGGGCAATCCACCTATGGCGGTTACTCCAACCTGATCGTGGTGGAGCAGCGTTTTGTGCTCAAGGTATCGGAAAAACTGGACCTGGCAGCAGTCGCGCCTTTGCTGTGTGCTGGCATTACTACGTATTCCCCCATGCGCAACTGGAAGGTCGGCCCGGGTCAAAAGGTCGGTGTGGTCGGCCTCGGCGGCTTGGGTCACATGGCCGTGAAGTTTGCGCATGCCTTCGGCGCTCACACTGTGCTGTTCACTACCTCAGCCAGCAAGGTGGAAGATGCCAAGCGCCTGGGTGCGGATGAAGTCGTGATCTCCAAAAACCCGGAAGAGATGGCCAAGCACGCACAGAGTTTTGATTTCATTCTGAACACCGTGGCCGCACCGCATGATCTGGATCAATACACGGCGCTGCTGAAGCGTGATGGCACGCATTGCCTGGTTGGCGTGCCGGATAGCCCTCACCCCACACCGAATGTCGGCAACCTGATCTTCAAGCGTCGCTCGCTGGCAGGCTCCCTGATTGGCGGTTTGCGCGAAACCCAGGAGATGCTGGATTTCTGCGCCGAGCACAATATCACCTCGGACATTGAGTTGATCAAAATCCAGGACATCGAGAATGCGTTTGCACGCATGTTGAAGAGTGACGTGAAATACCGCTTTGTGATTGATCTTGCCAGCCTGAAACAGGCCGCCTGATAAAAAAGCGATGCATTGCCCGCCCCCGCCGCCATGCGCCGGGGGCTTTTTATTATCTGCCCGACATTCAGGTACACTGGCGGATCCATTGATACACAGGACAACATTATGGCCGGTAGCAGCTTGCT
Source organism: Methylovorus glucosotrophus (assembly GCF_009858335.1). Taxonomy (NCBI): domain Bacteria; kingdom Pseudomonadati; phylum Pseudomonadota; class Betaproteobacteria; order Nitrosomonadales; family Methylophilaceae; genus Methylovorus; species Methylovorus glucosotrophus. Next base: position 463,450 of record NZ_VMSE01000002.1, on the reverse strand, counting down.
CACCCTGATCGACGACATTGCCACCATCCTGGATGACGTTTCCGTCATGACCAAGGTAGCTGCCAAGAAAACCGCCGGGGTACTGGGCGATGACCTGGCGCTCAATGCCCAGCAGGTGGCCGGAGTAAAAGCTGACCGCGAACTGCCCGTGGTGTGGGCCGTGGCCAAGGGCTCCTTCATCAACAAGCTGATACTGGTGCCGACGGCGTTGTTGATCAGCGCATTTTTGCCCTGGGCCATCACGCCCCTGCTCATGCTGGGGGGCGCATTTTTGTGTTTTGAAGGCTTTGAAAAAATCGCGCACAAATACCTGCACGGTGCTGAAGAAAAAACCCGACACGCTGCACAAGCACAGGCACTGAGCGACCCCGCTGTTGATATGGTGAGTTTTGAACGCGACAAGATCAAGGGTGCGGTGCGTACCGACTTTATCCTGTCGGCAGAGATCATTGTCATCACGCTGGGGACAGTGGCTGGAACCACTCTTGCCAAGCAAATCTCGGTGCTCACCGGCATCGCGGTCATCATGACAGTCGGCGTGTATGGTCTGGTGGCGGGTATCGTCAAACTGGATGATGGCGGGCTTTATCTGGCACAGCGTCGTGGAGCGTCGTTATGGGCCGCATTCAGCCGCAGCCTGGGTCGCTTGCTGTTGGCAGGGGCGCCATGGCTGATGCGCACACTTTCCGTGGTGGGTACCGCGGCGATGTTCATGGTGGGCGGTGGCATACTGGCGCATGGCTTACCCTGGCTGCATCACCTCGCGGCAGATGTGCAAAGCACGGTCAGTGCCAGTGCAGGCAATGCGGTTGCCTTGCTGGCGACGATTGCACTGGATGCCCTGACCGGCATCGTGGCAGGCGGATTGATCGTGCTGGTGGTGACTATTATTCAGCGGCTGATACGCCGCAAGTAATCTGCGTGAAGGCGGCAGGTCTTATGAAAACCACGAACAGGACTGAGGAATGCTCAGCCCTGAACGGGTTGCAAAGGCTCGAAGCTTAGCGAAGCAGAGTTGATGCAATAGCGCAGCCCGGTAGGCTTGGGGCCATCGGGAAACACATGTCCGAGATGCGCATCGCAGACATTGCACAGCACCTCGGTGCGTATCATGCCATGGCTGATGTCGCGCTTCTCACGCACGTTGGCCGGGTCTAGTGGCTCAAAATAGCTGGGCCACCCACAGCCCGCATCAAACTTGGTATCCGAAGCAAACAACGGCGTACCACAGCACACACAGCGATACACTCCGGGCTCAAAGCGAAACGCATATTCACCGGTGCCAGGACGCTCGGTAGCGGCTTTGCGGGTGACTTCATATTGCAATGGCGTCAGCTGGGCGCGCCATTCTTCATCGGTTTTGATGACAGTTGCCATGATGTTCTCCTCACGATCAGCCTGACGTTTTGCCATCAGGGTTTCGATCAGTTTTAACCGAAGCGCTGTTCGAGCCATGGGTCCGCCTCGTTGTGATATCCACGCACTTCCCAGAAACCGGGACGGTCTTCCGCATGCAGTTCAATAGCCTTCAGCCATTTGGGGCTCTTCCAGGCATAGCGTTTGGGCACGACCAATCGCACCGGCCCGCCATGCTCAATACTCAGCGGCTGACCAAACACGCTGTGGGCAATGATCACATCATCATCCAGCAGGGCTTCCAGCGGCAGGTTGGTGGTGTAGCCATCGTAGCAATGCAAGGTCACAAAGCCAGCCTCAGGCAAGGGGCCAGCGCGCAGCAACAGTTCGCTGGCTGATATACCAGCCCATTCCATATCCAGTTGCGACCAGCGGGTAACGCAGTGAAAGTCCGATACGTCTTCTATCTGCGGCATGGCCTGATAGGCAGCCCAATCCAGCGTGATGTCATGCTGCACCAGGCCAAAAACGCGCAATGACCACTCATTCAAGGGAATATCAGGCTGGATGCCCAGATCAAGCACGGGGAAATTCCTGACCTCGGTCTGCCCGGCAGGAATGCGCGCGTTGGCGCTGACCTTGCCCGGCTTTTGCAAGCCGCGCTTGGCGACGGCGACTTTGGCAGCAATGAGTTTTTCCCAATCCGGCATGTGATGGCTCCTGTGGACTAGCCCGCCCGGGGCCGTCGGTTAGAAAAGAGGGTCAGGACTTCTTTTTGAAGCTGTCCAGAATCAACAGGGCGACGCCCACGCAGATCGCCGAATCGGCCACATTAAACGCGGGCCAATAGAAACTCTGGTAATGGAAGAACAGGAAATCCACCACATAGCCCAGCGTCAGTCGGTCATACAGGTTGCCCAGCGCCCCGCCTAATACTAGGGCCAGCGCAAAACAGAAAAGTTTCTGTGTGGGATGGCGGCGCAGCATGAACAGGATAATGCCCGATGCAATCAGGGCAATCGCGCTGAAAAACACACGCTGCCAGCCGCCCGCCTGGCTGAGGAAGCTGAATGCCGCGCCTTCGTTGTGGTACCGCACCAGATCAAAAAACGAGGTAATCGGCAGATGCTCGCCATAAGCAAATGCCTTGACCACCAGATGCTTGGTGTAGAGATCGAGCGCAATGACCGCCGCGCTAAGCGCCAGCCATTTACGCATGCTGACGCGGCTCACCGGCACCAAACAGATTGCTGACGCAGCGGCCGCAGAGGGTCGGATGCTCAGCATGCGCGCCGACATCAGCGCGGTAATGCCAGCAACGATCGCACTTGGCATACGCGCTTGGCGCTACCTGAATTTCAACGGGGCCGCCTTGACGCAGATGCAAGGTCGCGCGCGAGGTGATCAGCACAAAACGCAAATCATCGCCCAGGCGGGCCAGCGAGGCATGCACGGCACCATCGGCATAAATATCCAGCTCAGACTGCAGCGAGGAGCCTACCAGGCCAGCAGCGCGCTTTTCTTCAATCGCCTTGTTGGCCAGTGAACGCACCTGTGTGATGTCTCCCCAGGCACGGATATCCTCATCGCTCATGCCATGCGCAGGCAGCGTGTACCACTCTTCCTCAAACACGCTATCGTCCGCGCTCAAGCCCAGCGTCTGCCAGATTTCATCGGCGGTAAAGCTGAGGATAGGCGCCATCAGGCGCATCAGCCCGTGCGTGATATGGTAGAGCGCGCTCTGCGCGGCGCGGCGTGCATGCGAACTGGCGCCGGTGGTGTAGAGACGATCCTTCAGGATATCCAGATAGAAACCGCCCAGGTCTTCTGAGCAGAAGCCGACAAATTTCTGCACCGCGAGGTGGAACTCATACTTGTCGTAATCCTTGACGATGGATTCCTGTAGTTGCGTGGTCAGCACCAGCGCGTAGCGGTCGATTTCCAGCCATTGATCCACGGGCAGCAAATCCTTGCTGGCATCAAAGTCAGCCAGATTTGCCAGCAGGAAGCGCAAGGTATTGCGAATGCGACGATAGCCTTCGGCCACGCGCTTCAGGATTTCATCGGAGATGGTCAGCTCGCCGGAGTAATCGGTGGAAGCCACCCACAGACGCAGGATATCGGCGCCATAGGTGTCCATCACCTTTTGCGGCGCGACGACATTGCCCTTGGATTTGCTCATCTTGTGACCAGCGCCATCCACGACAAAACCATGTGTCAGCAAGGCGTTATACGGCGCGCGGCCATCGATGGCACACCCCGTCAGCAGGCTGGACTGGAACCAGCCGCGATGCTGGTCCGAGCCTTCCAGATACAGATCAGCCGGGCTACGCAGCTCTTCACGCCGCTTCAGCACGGCCGCATGCGTGGCGCCAGAATCAAACCAGACGTCCAGGGTATCGGTGACTTTTTTGTATTGCCCGGCATTGTCCGGCGCATGCTGGGCGAGGAAAGCAGCGCCATCCAGCGAGAACCAGGCTTCGACGCCCTGTTGTTCCACTTGCAGCGCGACGGTTTCCAGCAGGCGCATGGTGTCAGGATGCAGTTCGCCGGTTTCCTTGTGCACGAACAGAGGCATGGGCACGCCCCAGTTGCGCTGACGCGACACGCACCAGTCCGGACGATTCTTGATCATGGCTTCCAGGCGCGCACGACCCCATGTCGGGAAGAACTCGGTGGCATCGACCGCCTGATTGGCATGTTCACGCAGGCTGGTGCCGCTCTTGTCCTGGGCATTCATGCCGATAAACCATTGGTGCGTCGCCAGTTGCATCAGCGGCGTCTTGTGGCGCCAGCAATGCGGGAAGCTGTGATTCAGTCGGGCGCTGGCAAACAGCACGCCGTTTTCCTGCAACTTGGCGAGGATGACCTTGTTGGCTTCCTGACGAGTGAGGCCGCGAATGGCCTCCAATTCCACCAAGTCACTAGTGAAGAATTTGCCATCGCCACCGATAAGCACCAATGGCTTTTCGTTAGGGTAATGGGCGCGCATCACCAGCCAGTCGTCGTTACCATGGGCAGCTGCCGTATGCACGAGGCCGGTACCAGCATCAGTGGTGACATGCTCCCCCGTGATCACCGGCACCTGGCGATTATCGAAAGGGTGCTGCAGCATGAAGCCCATCAGGCTTGAGCCTTTGCAACTGCCCAGCGTAGTCGCGTCTTCTTCGCCATAACGCTTGAGCGTAGCCTCAGCCAGGGCATGCGCTAACACCACAAGGCCCTTGCTGGTGCGGATCACATCATAGTCCAGCTCCGGATGCACGCTCACTGCCTGATTGGCAGGCAGGGTCCAGGGGGTTGTCGTCCAGATGACGGCATACACCTCACCGTCCAATGGCGTATCAAAAACGGCACTCAGCGCAGCGTTGTCAACAAAGCGAAACCCCACATCAATGGCTGGCGAATTGACATCCTCGTACTCCACTTCGGCTTCGGCCAACGCAGAGCCGCAGTCCACACACCAGTGCACGGGCTTGCTGCCCTGATACAGGTAACCATTCTGATAGATCTCGCCCAAGGCGCGCATGATGTCGGCCTCGGTTTTGAAATCCATGGTCAGGTAAGGATGATCCCAATCGCCCAGCACGCCCAGACGGATGAAATCCTTCTTCTGGCGCTCGATCTGTTCCTTGGCATATTCGCGGCATAACTCGCGGAAACGGGCAGGATCAATATTCTTGCCGTGCTGTTTTTCCACCATCAGCTCGATAGGCAGGCCGTGGCAATCCCAGCCCGGCACATAGGGCGCATCAAAACCGCTCAGGGTCTTGGATTTGACGATGATGTCCTTCAGGATTTTGTTGACGGCATGACCGATATGAATATCCCCGTTGGCATAAGGCGGGCCATCATGCAGGATGAATTTCTGCTTGCCCTGACGTGCCTTGCGGATGCGCTGGTAAAGTTTTTTATCCTGCCAGGCTTTCAGCCAGCCTGGCTCACGCTTGGCGAGATCGCCACGCATGGGGAAGCTGGTTTCCGGCAAGTTAAGCGGGTATTTGGTTTCGTCGGTCATGAACGCGTATCTTTAAGTTGAGCCGTATGGTTTGCAAAAGTGAAACGGTATTATAAAAAATCAGGCACCCTGATCAGCCACCCTGGCTTGCAAAAAAGGTGCGGGCCTGGGCACTATCCAGCGCTATTTGCAGCTTGAGCGCATCCAGCCCGGGGAACTTCATTTCATCACGCAGCTTTTTCAGAAAGCTGACATGGACATGGCGGTCGTAAAGGTCGCCGCTGTAATCCAGCAAATGGACCTCAAGACTCAGGCGCGGGGTTCCGGCAATGGTCGGGCGCACGCCAAGATTGGCCACACCCGGCAAACCATCCAATTTTACCGCATATACCCCGGTCAGTGCAGGCCGTTCGTGCCGCATGTGTATGTTTGCAGTGGGAAATCCCAGCTGGCGCCCCAATTTGCGACCATGTACCACCTTGCCGCTGATGCTGTAGTAACGTCCCAGCAAGGCACTCGCCAGGGGCAAGTCGCCGTCATGCAGCGCCTGACGCACGCGCGTGCTGGAAATGCGATCGCCATCCAGTTGAATCTCTGGCACGCTTTCCAGTGCAAAGCCGGCCTGGCGCAGATCGTCCAGCCCACCCTGGCGCCGCGCACCAAAGCGGAAGTCATCGCCCACCAGTATGGCTTCGGCATTCAATTGCCCACGCAGAATATCCTGCATGAAGGCAGAAGCCTCCAGCGCGGCGAAGCGCTGATTGAAATGGCAAACATAGACATCTGCCACACCGGCCTCGATAAAGTGTTCGAGCTTCTCCCGCAGCGAAGTCAGGCGCGCTGGCGCTTGTAAAGGCGTAAAAAATTCACGCGGATGTGGCTCAAAGGTCATCACCACAGGTTGCAAACCTCGCGCCGCCGCCACTTGCACCAGCTGGCGCAACAAGGCCTGATGGCCAAGGTGTACGCCATCAAAATTGCCTATCGCCAGCGCTGCCGGGGGGCGCTCTCCGCTTGCAGGAAAATGTCGGAATACCCGCATCAGATAGCCACCCGCCGCATGAAGTCCTTGGGCCGTATGCCCATCAGCCAGAGCGCAGCAAAATAAGAAACCGCCCCCAACGCTACCAGCATAGTCACGGAAGTCAGCTTGGCCAGCAACTTGAGGTGCATCCAGTGCTGGTTGTCGCCCATGGCGACATACAACACGCCGCCCATCACGGAAACCGCGACCAGCAGCTTGAACATGAACATCCACCAGCCAGCTTGCGGCTTGTAGATATTGGCTCGGCGCAAGTAAAAATAGAGCAGCCCGGCATTCAGGCAAGCGCCCAGCCCAATGGCCAGTGCCAGCCCGGCATGCTTGAATGGACCGATGAACAGCAGATTCATCGCCTGCGTCGCCAGCAGGGTAAAAATGGCGATCTTCACTGGGGTTTTAATGTCCTGCCGCGAGTAAAACGCAGGCGCCAGCACCTTGACCAGAATCAGGCCAAGCAGCCCCAGGCTGTATGCCATCAAGGCCTGCCGTGTCATCCATACATCCTGTTCGGAAAACGCGCCATAGTGGAACAGGCTCGCCACCAGCGGCACGGCAATCACCGCCAATGCCACCGCCGCGGGCAAAGCCAGAATAAACGTCAGGCGTAGCCCCCAGTCGAGCAATTGCGAGTATTCGCCATCGGCCTTGTCAGCAAAGCTTTTGGACAGGCTGGGCAGCAGGATGGTCCCCAGCGCAACGCCAAGAATGCCGGTCGGAAACTCCATCAGGCGATCTGCGTAATATAGCCAGGAGACACTGCCAGTCTGCAGAAAGGAAGCGAAGATGGTGTTGATGAGCAAGGAAATCTGTGCGATCGACACACCAAACACCGCCGGGCCCATCAAACGCAAAATACGCCAGACTCCCTCGTCACCCAACCCGAGTCGTATTCGGGGCAGGAGACCGATCTGGCGCAAGTATGGCACTTGATACACCAGCTGCAACACACCGCCAGCAAATACCGCCCACCCCAGTACCATGACGGGGGGATCAAAGTAAGGCGCAAAAAACAGCGCGGCCACAATGAAGGTGATATTGAGCCAGACTGGCGTAAAGGCAGGTACGGAAAACTTGCTATAGGTATTCAGCACGCCGCCCGCCAGCGAGACCAGCGAGATAAAGAAGATATACGGAAACGTCACGCGCAATAGCGCCACGGTCATGGCGAATTTATCCGGCTCGGATTCAAAGCCGGGTGCACTGATATACACCACCCAGGGCGCTGCCAGCATGCCCAATATCGTCACGATGATAAGGGCCAGCCCGAGCAAGGTGGCGACATGATCCACCAGAAGACGGGTTTCTTCGTGGCCGCGCCGGTTTTTGTATTCGGCCAGCACAGGCACAAACGCCTGCGAAAACGCGCCCTCGGCAAACAGGCGACGCAACAGATTGGGGATTTTGAAGGCAACAAAAAAAGCGTCGGTGTATATACCTGCGCCAAATACACGAGCAATCAGCGTATCGCGCACAAAACCGAGGATGCGCGAGACAAAGGTCATGCTGCCGACAGTAGCCAGAGCTTTTAAGAGGTTCATTACGCCAGTATTTTCAATTAATATTCTGCCACCGCCGTGGGTTGGCGCGGAGCCATCTATAAAATGCGCGTGGCCTGCGAAGCCACTCTTTAAGTCCAACACCTGCAAAATCACTCATGGACATCGGGGTCTAAACCAAGGCGCAAACCCGGCAATGAATGCATCGGCACACCGATAGCAGCAGCATACCTAACGCCATGAATACAAGCGCATGATTTTAGCATGCCCACATGGCAAGCCTAAAGCGCAACATGCGCGAGACAACTTGCACGATGGCAAAAAAACGGCTAATATGCTCGGCTTCGAATTTACAAACTTGATTAGGATTATCCATGGCTAATAGCGCACAGGCGAGAAAACGTGCCCGTCAGGCAGTTAAGCAACGCGCCCACAACGCCAGCTTACGTTCCACTTTGCGCACCGCGATCAAAAAGATCATCAAAGCGGTTGAAGCAGGTGACAAAGCTGCCGCACAAACTGCTTACATCGAAAATGTAAGCGTGATTGATCGTATCGCGGACAAGAATATCATCCATAAGAACAAGGCCGCTCGCCATAAGAGCCGCCTGTCTGCCTCTATCAAGGCCATGGCATAGTATTCAAGCTACATAGCTGCAAGCAAAAAAGCCGAACAGATGTTCGGCTTTTTTATTGGGTGTTAGCGCCCGAACCCCACACTCAGATCACCCGCCATCCTTTTCAATGGCGCCAATCCAATACACCCGCATTCGACTTCAGGATATTCTGCGAGCAACGAAGCCCGAAACGATCTCAAAAAAACAAGCGCAACAAAACAAATGAGGGTGCAAACTTCGCACCCTCACATCGACCAACTTCCTTAATAAAATCCCTTGTGGTGCGTTACTCGCCAATCCCCAGAGCCTCACGGGCTTGCATGGCTAAACCATAAGCATTATCCGCATTCGCATCCACCACCGTAAAATGGCCCATCTTGCGACCAGCACGGGGCTCATGTTTGCCATACAAATGCAGCTTGAGGGCTGGCACGGCAAACGCAGCCGCCCAATCCGGCTCGCCATCGTGCCAGATATTGCCCAGGATATTCACCATGACAGACGGGCTATGCAAACGCGCATCGCCCAAGGCGTGTCCGGTCAGCACTCGCACTTGCTGTTCAAACTGGTTGGTCACGCAGCCATCCAGCGTGTAGTGCCCGGAATTATGCGGCCGCGGAGCAATTTCATTCACCAGAATCTGGTCGCCACATACAAAAAACTCTACACCCAGCACGCCAACGTATTCCAGCTTCTGTGCCAGTTCAATCGCCAGCGCCGTGGCCTTTTCACGCAAGGCATCACTACAGCGCGCAGGGGCAATGCTGATATCCAGAATGCCATTCAGATGGCTGTTTTCTGCTACCGGGAAGGTAGCCACATGCCCATGCACATCCCGCGCCAGCACCACGGAAACTTCAAGATCCAGCGCCAGCATTTTCTCCAGCACGCAGGTTTCGCCACCAAACTGCTCAAACGCCGCTTCAGCTTCCTCGCGCCCACTCACGCGGGCCTGGCCTTTGCCGTCATAGCCAAATCGCGCCACTTTCAGAATCGCCGGGTAAATCGCGGCATCCACCGCATTAAAATCAGCAGCGGATTCAATCACATGGAAGGGCGCCACTGGCAAGCCAGCATCGCGTATGAAGTTTTTTTCCTTGACGCGATGCTGCGCTGTGGCAACTGCAGCGGCGGCAGGACGCACAATGCGGGTCTGCTCAAAAAACTCCAGCGTTTCGGCCGGGACATTTTCAAATTCGGTGGTAATCGCAACACAGCTTTGCGCCATGGACTCAAGCGCTTCACGATCATCGTAAGCCGCACATAAATGCACATCTGCAATTTTGCCTGCGGGGCTGTTCAGATCAGGGTCAAGCACGGTCACGCGGTAACCCATTTCATGTGCAGCAATCACAAAAAAACGGCCCAGTTGGCCGCCACCCAGCATGCCGAGCATGGCAGGCGGCAAAATCTTGGAAGAAAGTTCAGCTAATTTCACGCTCAAGGTTGCTCCGATAATTGCATGGCAAATACTTTGTCGGCCTGGGCCGCACGGAATTCATTTAATTTGGTAGCCAGCGCAGCATCCTGTGTCGCCAGCATGGCGATGGCAAACAAGCCAGCGTTTGCCGCCCCGGCTTCGCCAATGGCGAAGGTGGCCACGGGGATACCTTTGGGCATCTGCACGATCGATAACAGGGAGTCTTGCCCCTGCAAATGCTTGGAAGGTACAGGTACGCCCAGAACAGGCAGTATGGTCTTGGCAGCGACCATGCCAGGCAAGTGAGCAGCACCACCAGCACCGGCGATGATTATCTTGAAGCCACGCCCAGCGGCCTGCTCGGCAAACTCGAACATCAGGTCCGGAGTACGATGAGCCGACACCACGCGGGCTTCATATGCGACGCCAAAATCAGCCAGCATTTGCGCTGCGAGCCGCATGACGGGCCAATCGCTATCAGACCCCATGATGATGGCGACTTGCGCCTGTGTTGTAGACATGGAAGCTACCTTTACAAAAGAATAAGATTATCGCGGTGAATCAGCTCGGCTTCATCCACATAGCCCAGTATCTGGGCGATATCCGCGCTGGGCTTGCGCAGGATGCGCGAGGTTTCACTGGCACTGTAGTTTACGAGGCCACGGGCAATTTCCTGCCCCCGCTGATCAAAACAGGCCACTGCCTCTCCGCGCTCAAAACTGCCCTCGACCGAAAGCACGCCTATTGGCAGCAAACTTTTGCCATCTTCGCGTAGCGCTTTCACGGCGCCATCATCCATGATGACCTTGCCGGAAAGGCGCAGATGATCTGCCAGCCATTGTTTTTTAGCCATCAATTTCACCTGGCCTGCTTGCAGGTGTGTCCCCACCGCTTCACCCGCGGCCAGTCGCACCAGCACCTGCGGTTCACGGCCTGAGGCGATCACGGTATGGGCTCCACTGCGTGCCGCACGCTTGGCCGCCAGTATCTTGGTCAGCATGCCACCAGTACCGACACTGCTGCCCGCCCCGCCTGCCATGGCTTCCAGTTCGGGAGCACCCGCCACCGCGTGGTTAATGAATTGGGCATCGGGATTTTTGCGTGGGTCAGCCGAGTACAAACCTTGCTGATCGGTAAGAATAACCAGCGCATCCGCTTCAATCAGATTGGCCACCAGCGCGCCCAGGGTGTCGTTATCCCCAAAGCGGATTTCGTCGGTGACGACCGTATCGTTTTCATTGATGATGGGGATGACACCGAGATCAAGCAGGGTACGCAATGTGCTGCGCGCATTCAGGTAACGCTTGCGGTCTGCCAGATCATCATGCGTCAGCAGCACTTGGGCGGTGTGCAGACCGTGTTTGCTGAAGCAACTTTCGTACATCTGCACCAGCCCCATTTGACCAACAGCCGCGGCGGCCTGCAACTCATTTACGGCCTTGGGCCGTTTTTTCCAGCCCAGCCGCTGCATGCCTTCGGCAACCGCCCCACTGGAAACCAGCACCACTTGCCGAGACTGCTTTACCAGATGCGAAATCTGGTCCGCCCAGGCGGCAATCGCCTGCCGATCCAGTCCCTCACCATTATTGGTGACCAGACTTGAACCTACCTTGACGACAATGCAATCAGCCTCAAGCAGCAGGGAGTCCATCTTGATCCTCTTGCGCATGCTCACCCGCGCGTACAGATTCGATATGTTCCATGATGGCGTAGGTCAGCTCTTTGCAACCGATGCCTGCCAGCGCCGAAATGGCGAACACACGGCCTTCCCAGCCATAATCGCGCACAAAGGCGGCGACAACCTCGGCACTGTCAGACAGCATGTCGACCTTGTTCAGCACCAGCCAGCGTGGCTTTTGATAAAGGGACTCGTCGTATTTGCGCAGCTCTTCCACAATCGCACGGGCTTCTTTGACTGGATCAACCGACTCATCAAAGGGCGCAATGTCGACAAGATGCAGCAACAAGCGCGTGCGTGCCAGATGCCGCAGGAATTGGTGACCAAGGCCAGCCCCTTCGGCTGCGCCTTCTATCAGCCCGGGAATATCGGCAATGACAAAACTGCGATTGGTATCCACGCGTACCACGCCAAGATTGGGATGCAGCGTGGTGAAAGGATAATCCGCTACTTTGGGTTTGGCTGCAGAGACCGAGCGAATAAACGTCGACTTGCCTGCATTTGGCATGCCGAGCAAGCCGACATCAGCCAGGACCTTCAGCTCGAAATAAAGCTCAAACTCTTCGCCAGGCTCCCCCTTGGTACATTGACGGGGAGAACGATTAACACTGGATTTGAAATGAATATTGCCCAGGCCGCCATTACCGCCTTTAGCCAGCAAAGCCTGCTGACCATGCTCGGCGAGGTCGATCAGCACTTGCTCGGTGGCTTTGTTGCTGATCACCGTGCCCACGGGCACACGCAGTATCAGGTCTTCACCACCTGCACCGTACTGATCCGAACCGCGACCATTTTCACCACGCTGGGCGCGGAAGGTTCGCGTGTATCGATAATCCACCAGGGTATTGATGTTGCGGTCAGCGACCGCATAGATGGAGCCACCACGACCGCCATCGCCGCCATTGGGACCGCCCATGGGCTCGTACTTTTCGCGCCGGAAGGTGGCTACGCCATTACCGCCGTCGCCGGCGTAGACCTTGATGGTTGCTTCATCTATGAATTTCATGTTTTCCAGTCAATCTCAATATCGACAAGCGCGGCTTATTATAGCAAGCCGTTTTTTCCGACATGCACGCCTGAAATAAAAAAGCCCTATCTGTGCGATAGGGCTTTTACCAACCTGTGCTGCGAATTAAGCAGGGATGATGCTGACCAGCTTGCGACGCAGAGCGCCCTTAACTGAGAAAGCAACCTTGCCATCCACCTTGGCAAACAGGGTGTGATCCTTGCCCATGCCAACATTGTCACCAGCGTGCATGCGGGTGCCACGTTGACGAACAATAATGCTGCCAGCAGAAACCAATTGGTCGCCGAAGGCTTTCACGCCCAGTCGCTGGGCCTGCGAGTCGCGGCCGTTACGGGAACTACCGCCTGCTTTTTTGTGTGCCATGTTTTATTCCTTATCTCAAGTAACTGCAGCCGAATTACTTGGCAGCAATGTTTTCGATCTGGATTTCAGTGAAATCCTGACGATGACCCTGGGTCTTGCGATAGTGCTTACGACGACGCATCTTGAAGATCAAGACCTTGTCAGCACGACCGTGTGCGACCACCTTGGCCTTGACAGTGGCACCAGCGATGACAGGAGCACCGATAGTAACGTTGTCGCCGTCAGCAACCATTAATACTTGGTCAATGGTGATGTCGCTACCGACTTCGCCCACCAACTTCTCAACCTTAAGTTTGTCGCCGGCTGCTACACGGTACTGCTTACCGCCGGTCTTGATGACTGCATACATGATCTAGCCTCGTTCGCTACGCATTCAAATGAATCGAGCATTATACGGAAAATTGGACGTTTAGCAAATCTTAATGCGCTTTTCCGCAAACAATTCGCCATAACGCCGACATTATGCCGCAGACGTTGCGCAAGGCCAACAAGCACGGGACAAGCGCTGTATATGCCCATACCCTATATGTTAAAATGCCGCATCTAATTCTGGCTGATACTCGTGTCCCTCGCTTTTATACAATCCTGCATCGCTCAAGACATGCAAGCAGTCGACGCGGTGATTCGCAAATCCCTTCACTCCGATGTTGTTCTGATCAACCAGGTTGCCGAGTACATCATCAATGGTGGCGGCAAGCGCCTGCGGCCTGCGCTGGTGCTTCTGTCCGCCGGCGCGTTTGGCGAGGTAAATGCGCGCCATCACGAGCTCGCCGCTGTTGTGGAGTTCATCCACACCGCCACCTTGCTGCACGACGATGTCGTCGATGAATCCGCCATGCGCCGTGGGCGCGCCACGGCCAACACCTTGTTCGGCAATGCAGCCAGCGTACTGGTGGGCGACTTCATCTACTCACGCGCCTTTCAGATGATGGTCGGCGTTGAAAGCATGCGTGTAATGGAAGTGCTGGCCGAAGCCACCAACATCATCGCCGAAGGCGAAGTATTGCAACTGCTGAACGTACACGATGCCGACATCACCGATGAGGCCTATCTCAAAGTCATCCATTACAAAACGGCCAAGCTGTTTGAGGCCGCCACCCGCCTGGGCGCGATTATCTGCGCAGCCTCGGAACAGGATGAACAGGCGATGGCGGAATACGGCATGCGACTCGGCACCGCGTTTCAGCTGATTGATGACGTATTGGATTTCAGCGGCGACAGCCAGGAAATTGGCAAAAATCTGGGTGACGACTTGGCAGAAGGCAAACCAACCCTGCCTCTGCTGATCGCCATGCGTCTGGGCACTACCGCACAAGCCCAGACCATACGCAAAGCGATTGAAGAGGGCGGTCTGGATGAACTCCCTGCTGTCATGCAAGCCGTGCACGAGACTGGCGCGCTTGATCAGGTGCGCGCGATTGCGCGGCAAGAGGCCAAGGCCGGGTGCGACGCGATTCAGCATCTGCCGGACTCTCCTTCACGCCAGGCACTGCTAAAACTGGCCGAATTTGCAGTGGACCGCACATTTTAAGCAGTCGCAGAACGCGTGCACCAACAAAAACGCCACCAACCCGCTAAGGGTGGTGGCGTTTTTTCAACACAATGAAGCAGGTGCCAGGATGCGCAAGGCATCCTGGCGCTACATCAATTCAATACAATCTGCTCGCCGCTATCGGCACGATAGTAGCTGAGGTGGGCGCAGGGGCTGGTATCTGGCGTGAGCGCTCCATCAAACAAGGCACGCCCATCAACATCCACCACGGCATAGCCGTTATGGTAGAGCGTCACTTCAGCCTGTTGCCGTCCCTGCCTCATGGCAAAGCTCATGTATCCGTCGTCCTCCTCTTCTCCATAGACTTCCCAGTTGGAGCGGCCGGTCAACTGCTCCATCCATCCTGGAAGATCAACCTCTACGCGGCAAACGACCGGGGCTTCCCATGCAGCTTGGACAGTGTTTTCCATCATTCGCTTCCTTTCGTTTTAAGTGGTTGGTTAAGGTGTAAGTGGCGTCGATACGGCGCAATTTCAAGTGTGACTGTACCCGACAGTGGATAGTTGCTTATATCTGTATAACGGTGCGATGATGCAGAAAGTTTAATGGAACAAGCGTATGCCCGACGTTATTAGCAATTTTCTTCAGGTATTGCAGGACTCCCCTGCCTTTTTTATAGCCGTTTCTGCCCTGCTCGGGCTTCTGGTAGGCAGCTTTCTGAATGTCGTCATTCATCGGCTGCCTAAAATGATGGAAGCGGAATGGCGAATGAATTGCCAGTCACTCGACGGACAGCCACCTTCAGAACCTCCGAAAAAATTCAACCTGCTGACTCCACGTTCCTGCTGTCCGCATTGCGGGCATGCCATCACGGCCATTGAGAACATCCCCCTGATCAGCTACCTGGGCCTGCGCGGCAAATGCCGGGCTTGCAAAGCGCCTATCAGCCTGCGCTACCCTGCGGTCGAGCTGCTTACTGGGCTCCTGACCGCTCTGGTGAGCTGGAAACTAGGCTACGGCGGCATGACGGTGTTTGCCTGGCTATTTGTTTTTGCATTGATCGCCCTGACCTTCATTGACCTGGATACGCAGCTGCTGCCTGACGACATCACGCTCCCTTTGCTATGGCTGGGCTTGCTGGTCAATCTCAATGGCGGCTTTACCGACTTGTACTCCGCCGTGACTGGCGCCGCAGCCGGATATCTCATCCTGTGGAGCATCTATTGGCTGTTCAAGCTGATAACAGGCAAAGAAGGCATGGGCTACGGCGACTTCAAATTGCTTGCGGCCATCGGCGCCTGGTTTGGCTGGCAAATGCTGCCTGCCGTCATCCTGCTTTCCTCACTCGCAGGCTCGGTGATTGGCATAGGCTTGATTCTGTTTGCACGCCATGGTCGCAGCACGCCCATCCCATTTGGCCCCTACCTGGCTTTAGGCGGCATTGCCGCCTTGTTCTTCGGCCCGACCCTGGCAAGCTTTTACCTGGGCAGCTGACATGATCGTAGGACTGACGGGCGGCATAGGCAGCGGAAAATCAGCGGCAGCAGCGCAGTTTGCTGCCCTGGGCACCCCGGTCATTGATGTGGATGTCATCTCGCACCAGCTCACCGCAGCAGGCCAACCAGCTGTATTGGCGATCGCCAAGGAACTGGGAAATGACATGCTTAACGCAGATGGCAGCCTCAACCGCGCCGCTGTACGCAGCAAGGTATTTGAGGATGCTGCGACACGCCAGCAGCTGGAAGGCATTTTGCACCCGGCTATTTATGAAGAAGCGCAACGCCAGCTGCAGAAGGTTCGCAACACCGCGCCATACAGCATCATCGTGGTGCCTCTGCTGTTTGAAAGCGAACGCTACCAGCGATTGATAGATCGCAGCCTGCTGATTGATTGTGAGGAATCCATACAGATTGCCCGCACCATGCAGCGCAGCCGAATGTCGGAAATCGAAGTGAAAAACATCATGGCAGCCCAGCTATCCCGCGAAACCCGTCGGCAATTGGCAAATGACATCATCAGCAACAACGGCAGCCTGGATGAATTACAAAAAAATGTCATCGCTTTTCACCAAAAATACATTAATCCTTGCATAGTTAGCAATTAGATTTCATAATCCACCGTAACTTTAAAAACGCTAAGCGCTCAGCCAAAAAAGCCCGTGCCCAGTTACGATTACCCATTTAATGAACGTATCCGGACGCTGCTGCGCCTGGAGGATCTGTTCACTAAAGTGCTGCACAATATGGCGGCCGGGCATGAGTATCACCATCACTGCGCGCTGCTCTCCCTGTTCCAGATTCTCGATGTCATTGATCGTGCCGAATTGAAGGCGGACTTGCTGCAAGAGCTGGACCGGCAAAAGATCGTCATGACCAGCTTGCTTGGCAATCCATCCATCGCCGAAAAAGTGCTTACCGACCTGATCGGCGAAATCGAAAATACCAGCAAAGCCCTGCGCCAGAACACCACCAAGCTTGGCCAAACCCTGCGAGATAACGACTGGCTGATGAGCATCAAACAGCGCGCTGGCATCCCGGGCGGCGTGTGCGAGTTTGATCTGCCGTCCTACCATTACTGGCTGGGGCTGGATGAAGACAGGCGCCGCCAGGATCTCGATAACTGGCTGCAGCCATTGATCAGCATTTATGACGCCTTGCGCATCATCCTGCATATTTTGCGCGGCAGCGGCAATACCGTCGAACTGACCGCCGTCAATGGCGTGTACCAGCAAATGCTGGGCGGCTCCAAACCTGCCCAGATGCTGAGATTGCAGGTCGACGATGATGTCGAATGCTTCCCGGAAGTCAGTGCCAACAAATACGCCATCAACATCCGCTTCAATAGCCTGGACTACGCGCAAAAGCCGCGTGCATGCGATAAAAACGTTAACTTCACCCTTACCCTGTGCAACCTGTAAAACCCATCAAAAAACGCTTGGTCACCTGTCCCCAATGCCAAGCCGTATCCGAATACTCTGTCGAAAACCGTTTTCGTCCCTTTTGCTCCGAGCGCTGCAAGCTGATTGACCTGGGCTTGTGGGCAGACGAGGGTTACCGTATTACACAACCCATAGAACCTGACGAATTCCTGGAAGAATAAGGAGTCATGCCCATGTTCCAACAGCTCAGATGTATCGCCTTATGCCTGTTATTGTCTGCCACCCAGAGCGTCTGGGCAGCCGATGCCTTGCGCATCAGCCATGACTGGGTACGTGCCACCGCACCGGGACAAGCCGTGGGCGCAGCCTACATGACACTGACCAGCGCTGAAGACGCCACCCTGACCAAAGTGGAAAGCGATGTTGCAGGATCGGTGGAAATACACAGCATGACCATGAACGACGGTGTCATGCGGATGCGCATGCTGGAAACCTTGCCATTAAAAGCGCAGCAAGCGGTCAATCTGGAGCCAGGCGGCTTTCACCTGATGCTGTTTGATCTGAAGGCCCCGCTGAAAGCAGGCTCAAATGTCACGTTCAAATTGCATGTGCAGGACAGCCACGGCAAGCAGCATGTCTACACGCACAGCAGTCTGGTAAAAGCGGCAGCCGATTAGCCAGCACCCGCCAGCCCTCAGCGCGACTCCGCCTTGAAGGTAAACTGATAGCGCTGCAGCCCGGCGGCGGTTTCAACGTCAATACGCGCGATCCAGTCACTGCGCCCCTGCACACACACCGGCAACGTAATATCCCCATGCCAGCGGCCATCGGGCTTCTGCAGCAGCCGGTATTTGTTAAGCCCCATCTCCATGCCGTCCATGGCAAAACTGGCATGTATGGTCTGAGCACCGGCCATGGCGACATCGATACCAAAGGGCTTCAGCACCGCAGGCGACGAGGCAAACACGACATGCAGACTCTGATCACCACAGCCGTCCACCGGTGCTGGGCAATATAACAATTTGATACTCTGCGGCATCGCTGGCGCCCGCATATAGAAATAAAGTGCGGCCGCGCCCACCATAAGCAACAGCGCCAATATCGCCCATTTTTTGCGCTTAGCTGTTTTCATTCCAACATCCTCTCAACATGGCAATACCGTGCGCGCCATGACGCCACGCCTCTTGCAGATGGGATGCTTGCAAACCACCCAATGCATAGACTGGCAAGGCGTAGCCGGCAATGCCCTCAGCAAACCCATGCCAGCCCAGAGGCTTGGCATCCGGATGGGACAGGGTTCGCAGCACGGGGGAAAAGACGACGAAGTCGAGCTCAAGCTCAGCCGCGCGGGCAAGCTCGTGCGCATCATGGCAGGAAGCCCCCACCACCAAGCCTTCAGGCTTTTGTTCCAGGGCCATCAGCGCCTGGCTGTTGAGATGCACGCCATCGGCATGCACGCTGGAGGCCAATTCCGGCGACGCATTCAGCAAGACTCTGGCACCGTAAGGGCGCGCCAGCGCAAGGACTTTAGTGGCAAAAGCCTGTAGAGCCTCTTCACTCAGATGCTTTTCGCGCACCTGTATCAGCTTCAAGCCGCCTTGCAATGCCCGCTCCAGCCGGGCCAGAAACACCGGCTCACCCAGCGCCTCCAGCTGCGTAATCGCATATATGGAGGGCAAGCTCAGCATGCGCAGCAATGGTTCGTTCGCAGGCAACAAAGGCCCGACATCCACCGCAGAAGGCCATTGCCAGGACAAGGCCTGACCTTCGCGCCCATGTGGCTCACCAGTCCATCGCCGCACCTGATAGAAATGCAATTGAACGGTACGCTCGGGATAGGCAAAGCGGCGGGTAATCCAGGGATAAGCCTCGACAATCGCGGTGCCGAGCTCCTCTTCTATTTCACGTTTAAGCGCTTGCAAGACTGATTCGCCCTGCTCAATCTTGCCGCCGGGAAACTCCCACCATCCGGCCCAGGGCTTGCCTTCAGGGCGTTGCGCCAGAAGCACTTTGCCATCTTCCCGCACCAGCACCGCCACAGCGGCATGCACCACAGGCTTATCGGTCATTGCGCATCCGGAGGATTGCTGACGGCTGCCAGTTCGCTCAGCTTGGCCTGCCCGGCATAATCGCGGGCAAATTGCGAGGCAATGCGGCCACTGCGCGAGCCGCGAGCCAGCGCAAACTGCAAGGCCGCCTGGCGCGCATCTTCGGTAAACGGCGTGATGCCATGGTATTCCAGCCACTGTTCGGCCACGCGCAAATAGTCTTGCTGGCTGAATGGATAGAAGGACAGCCACAGGCCAAAGCGCTCCGACAGCGAAATTTTTTCTTCAGCGGTATCGCCAGGGCGTATCTCTTCACCCAGATGCTGGGTTTCGAGATTTTCGGCCATGTACTCTGGCATGAGGTGGCGGCGATTGGAGGTGGCGTACACCAGCACGTTGTCCGAGGTCGCAGAGACCGAGCCATCCAGCACCACCTTGAGCGCCTTGTAGCCAGGCTCACCAGCATCAAACGTCAGATCATCGCAGAAGACAATAAAGCGTTCGGGGCGCTCGCGCAAAATCGCCACGATCTCTGGCAATGACACCAGATCCTGCTTTTCCACTTCCACCAGCCGCAAACCATGCTGGGCAAAGTGGCTCAGCACCGCTTTCACCAGGGAAGACTTTCCGGTACCGCGCGCGCCGGTCAGCAACACATTATTGGCCGGCAGGCCACGCACAAACTGCTCGGTGTTGCGCACGATGCGCGCCTTCTGCTCATCCACATTTTGCAGGCCATACAGGCTGACATAATGCGGGTGATGCACGGCTTGCAGATAACCACGCCCCTGATGCGCAACCCAGCGCCAGGCGATCGCACTCCAATCGGTATCCTGCGCCTGCGGCAGCAAGTGCTTTTCCAGACGGTCGAGCAGGCGCTCGGCTTTCTGTATCAATTGTTCAATATCTGCCATGGATGGCCTCGTCTGAATTCAATAATCAGGAGCGATAGTCTGCATTGATCTTGACGTAATCATAGGAAAAATCACAGGTCCACACGGTGGCTTTTGCGCTACCGCGATTCAGCACCACCCGCACCGTGATTTCCGCTTCCTTCATGACGGCTGCACCCTGCGCCTCTTCATAGCTGGCAGCGCGGCCGCCATGCTCTGCGACCAGCACATCGCCCAGATAAAGCTGCATGGCGTTGACATCCAGGTCAGCGATACCGGCGTAACCGATAGCCGCCAGAATACGGCCAAGATTCGGGTCAGAGGCAAAGAATGCCGTCTTGATCAGCGGGGAGTGCGCAATGGCATACGCCACCTTGCGGCATTCTTCGCGGTCTTTGCCTGCTTCCACATGTATGGTCATGAACTTGGTAGCACCCTCGCCATCGCGCACAATGGCTTGCGCCAGTTCAACGGCGACTTCCGTCATCACCGCACGCAAAGCCTCAAACTCACTGCTGCTTTCGGTAATTTCCGCATTTCCTGCCTGGCCCGTTGCCATCAGGATCAGGGAGTCATTGGTGGAGGTGTCGCCATCGACGGTAATACAGTTGAACGAGTGATTTACCGCGTGATCAATGATCGCCTGCAAAGCCGACTGACTAACTGCGGCATCGGTCGCCACATAGCCCAGCATGGTCGCCATGTTGGGATGTATCATGCCGGAGCCCTTGGCAATGCCGGTCACTGTTACTTGCTTGCCGCCCAGCGTCACCTGACGCGATGCTCCCTTGGCCACGATATCGGTGGTCATGATGGCTTCGGCCGCATCCAGCCAGCCATCGGCGCGTTGAGCTGCCACGGCTGCAGGTAAACCTGCCACCAGCCGTTCAATCGGCAAAGGCTCCAGAATCACACCCGTCGAAAATGGCAGAATCTGCCCGGCCTGGCAGCCCAGCAAGGTGGCCAGGGCATCGCAGGTTTCACGCGCATGCTGCATGCCGGGCTCACCAGTGCCTGCGTTGGCATTACCCGTATTCACCACCAGCGCACGGATCTCATTTCCCGCAGCCAGGTGTTCACGGCAAAGCGTCACTGGGGCGGCACAAAACCGGTTCTGCGTGAATACGCCTGCCACACGCGTCCCAGGGCTCAGCTGCATGACCAGTACATCCTTGCGGTCTGGCTTGCGGATATGGGCTTTGGCATAACCCAGGGTAATGCCGGCAACCGGCTTCAGGGTAGCGGCATCAGGAGCAGTAAGATGAACTGGCATGTGGAGGTTTCCCGAAAGATGGACACGAAATTAGAAAGTAGTCGCGATTTTACCCGATCACCGCGACAAGGGCATGACATGTGCAGTGGCGTAACCCTGTGAGGTCATCGCGCGCACGGAGAATAGCGCAAGCAGCCGGGTAGCAGACCGGGCTTAGTCGTCGAAACGGGCGATTTCGATCTGGCGCTGTGCCAGCCGTTCTTTTACTTCATGGCGCTGCTGTGGCGACATATCCCACCACTCGCGAATCTCGTCTATGGTGCGAAAACAGCCTTCGCACAAGCCGGTTTCTTCGTTCATGGCACAGACGCCGATACAGGGCGAGGATACAACGGTGGAATTGGGTTCAGAACTCATGGGAAACAACCTCTGGAGAATAGCCTCAGGATTATAACAAACATGCAGCGAGCTATAGGCGCAGAAAATCCTGGAGATGGCCGGGATTGATAGTGCAATGGAAAGAAGGTAGTGCAGGCCAAGATGAGACCACCTGAATAATCACATGGACCCAGCCTGTCGGCAGCAAGCATCTCCGAAGATATGATCTGGCAACACTACCGCAATGTGCCGATATAGCGCTTCTTGACAGTATCGACTGAAGGGGCGGCGGCCTCGGTTCGGGCAGGGCCTTGCTCCCCATTTAGCAAGGCCTGGTAGCGTAGCGCCTGGCGCGCCAGTTCGTCATTGCCCTGTTCAACCGCGAATTTGATGATCGCACGGGCATACTCTTCATTTTGCGCCATCCACTCGATATCAATGACGCGGTTGGCAACCCGACGCAAGGAAACATAGAGGTGCGCAGCTATCGCTGTTTTTTCAGTATCCGCCATCAGATGATACGCTCCGCATGTTGGGAAATATCCAGCCCATCTTCCTCATCCTCGGCACTCACCCGCAGCGGACTTACCAGATTCACAAGCAAGAGGATCACCCAAGTACCCACCCCGCTATACACCAGGGTGGCAATCACCCCTGTGGTTTGCGCGATCATGTTGCCATGCATGCCACCGACAGCGGGATTGGCCAGCAAGCCGGTCAGCAAGGCCCCCACAATGCCGCCTATGCCATGAATACCAAACACATCAAGCGCATCATCCGCACCCAGCACCTGCTTCAAGCCGGTGGCGCCCCAATAACAGGCGATGCCTGCCACCACGCCGATAATCAGCGCACCACCTGCATCCACAAACCCTGAGGCCGGTGTAATGGCGACCAGGCCCGCCACGGCGCCCGAGCAAGCGCCAAGCAAGGTCGCGCGCGCCTTCACCCACCACTCCAGCGCCATCCAGGTTAACACCGCCATGGCCGTCGCCACTTGCGTGACCAGCATGGCCATGGCCGCACGCCCATCCGCCGCCACAGCAGAGCCCGCATTAAACCCAAACCAGCCTACCCAAAGCAGGGAAGCACCGAGCAAGGTATAGGTAAGATTGAATGGCGGGAAAGCAACTCGGCCATACCCCAACCTCGGCCCCAGCATATATGCGCAGACCAGACCGGCAATACCGGCGTTGATATGCACGACGGTGCCGCCCGCAAAATCGAGCACGCCCTGCGCCGCCAGCCATCCGCCGGGCTCCCACACCCAGTGCGCAATCGGCGCATAGATCAGCAAGCTCCATAGCGCGATAAACAGCAGCATGGCAGGGAAGCGGATGCGCTCGGCAAAAGCGCCTGTCAGCAGGGCTGGCGTAATGATGGCAAAGGTAAGCTGAAACATGACAAACACGGCTTCAGGGACGCTGGAGGCAATATGGCTGACGCTGATCTCCGCCCCATCAGGGCTGAAGCCCAGGCCATGCAGCAAGACCCGATCAAAACCGCCAATGAAAAAACTGGATGGCGTGAAGGCCAGACTGTAGCCCACCACCACCCATACCAGGGTGACCACACAGGTGACCGCCAGGCTCTGGAAGGCGCTCGAAAGTACATTCTTCTTGCGCACCATCCCTGCGTAAAACAAGGCGAGGCCGGGAATGGTCATCAGCAGCACCAGAGCCGTGGCCGTCAGCATCCACGCCGTATCCCCGGCACTGATCTGTGTCACCGGCACCATGCCGGGGCCAGTGGGGGCGGCATGAGCGAACGCTGGCATCAAGCCGACCCAGCTGCCAATGCCCAGCGACATCCCTGCCATCTTGCTGCTGACTGCCCTCAATATGCCCTCGCCTTCCGCTTTTTGCCCGGACTGACAACTGCCAGGCGCTTCTTTCACAGGCATATTCACGCAAAAGCCATGCCACCAATAAAAAAACCCGGCCATCAGCCGGGTTTTTTCAAGTCAGACAATACGCGATCAATCAGCTCAGTTTGCCATGGCACTGCTTGTACTTTTTACCAGAGCCGCATGGGCATGGATCATTACGCCCGACCTTGACGCCTTCGCGTTCAAAGGGCTGGCTTTCTTCCGTCGCGGAAACATCCGCAACGGCCAGTGGATCCTCACCGACGCTGGCACTCGCATCAAAGTCAGCATGCTGGTATTGCACGTTTTCCAGCTCCACCGGTTTTTCTACGGCTTCCACATCGGCTTCATTGCGTACTTGCACCAGCATGGTGATCTGGGTGACTTCACGCTTTACGGTATCCAGGAGAGCAGCGAACAACTCAAAGGCTTCGCGCTTGTACTCTTGCTTGGGGTTTTTCTGCGCATAAGACCGCAGGTGTATGCCCTGACGCAGATGATCCAGCGCTGCCAGATGCTCGCGCCAATGGTTATCAAGACTTTGCAGCATCACGGCGCGTTCAAACTGGCGCATGACATCGGCACTGGCCTGTTGCTCTTTGGCAGCATACGCCGCCTCCGCCGCATTCAGCACATGCTCACGCAGGGTTTCTTCATGCAGGTCAGGATTTTCTTCCAGCATCTTTTGCAGAGGAATATCCAGACCCAGATCGGCCAGCAGGACTTTCTCCAGACCGGCAATATCCCACTGCTCTTCGAGCGTGCCCGGCGGGATATGGGAAGCAAAGGTGTCATTCACCACATCCGCACGCATGGCGGCGATGGTCTCGCCCACATCGGCGGCTTCCAGCAACTCGTTACGCTGCTGGTAGATCACCTTGCGCTGATCATTGGACACATCATCGTACTCAAGCAGCTGCTTGCGAATATCGAAGTTGCGGCCTTCCACCTTGCGCTGTGCATTCTCGATGGCGCGCGTCACCCATGGGTGCTCAATCGCTTCGCCATCCGGCATTTTCAGACGCTCCATGATGGCGGATACGCGGTCAGAAGCGAAAATACGCAGCAACTGGTCTTCGAGAGAGAGATAGAAACGGCTGGAACCTGGGTCACCCTGACGGCCAGAACGGCCGCGCAACTGGTTATCCACGCGGCGTGACTCATGGCGCTCAGTACCAATAATATGCAGGCCACCTGCAGCCAGCACAGCGTCATGCTGCTTCTGCCAATCGGCCTTGATGGCGGCGATACGGGCTTCCTTGTCAGCGTCGCTCAGGCTTTCATCGCTGCGCACCAGCGCAATCTCTGGCTCAGGGTTGCCCCCCAGCACGATGTCGGTACCACGGCCCGCCATGTTGGTCGCAATGGTGATCACGCCTGGACGGCCCGCCTGCACAATGATCTGTGCCTCGCGCTCGTGCTGCTTGGCGTTCAACACCTGGTGCTCCAGCTTGGCTTCGTTCAGCAGATGCGAAATCAGTTCGGAGTTTTCAATCGAAGTGGTACCCACCAGCACGGGTTGCCCACGGCTCTGGCAATCCTTGATGTCTTCGATAACGGCGCGGTATTTCTCGCCGGAGGTGCGGTAGACCTTGTCCATCATGTCTTTGCGCTGCATGCCACGATGGGTTGGAATCACGACGGTTTCAAGACCATAGATCTGGTTGAATTCGTAAGCTTCGGTATCGGCAGTACCGGTCATGCCGGACAGCTTGCCGTACATGCGGAAGTAATTCTGGAAGGTAATGGATGCCAGCGTCTGGTTTTCTTTCTGGATCGCCACGCCTTCCTTGGCTTCAACGGCCTGATGCAAGCCATCGGACCAGCGGCGGCCCGGCATCATGCGGCCGGTGAATTCATCCACGATCACGATTTCGCCATCGCGCACCACATAGTGCTGATCGCGGTGGAAGAGAGATTGGGCGCGCAAGGCGGCATACATGTGGTGAACCAGGCTAATGCTGGCGGCATCGTAAAGACTGGCGCCTTCGGACAGCAAACCGGCCTCGGCCAGCAATTGTTCGGCGTGCTCATGTCCGGCTTCTGACATCAGGACCTGATGGGATTTCTCATCCACCCAGAAATCCCCCTCGCCTTCTTCTTCCTGCTGGCGCTTGAGCTTGGCGGCGATGCCATTCATCTGCACATAAAGGTCGATGCTGTCATCGGCCTGACCGGAAATAATCAGCGGGGTACGCGCTTCGTCAATCAGGATGGAGTCGACTTCATCAATCAGCGCATAGCTGAGACCGCGCTGCACGCGTTCCTGGGAGGTAAACACCATGTTGTCGCGCAGGTAGTCAAACCCGAATTCGTTATTGGTGCCGTAGGTGATGTCGGCCGCATATGCCTCTTGCTTGGCATCATGTGACATCTGCGAGAGATTGATACCGACGGTCAAACCCAGGAAGTTGTAAAGGCGGGCCATCCACTCGGCATCACGCTTTGCCAGGTAATCGTTGACGGTAATGACATGCACGCCCTTGCCGGTCAGCGCATTCAGGTAAGCCGGCAATGTAGCCACCAGGGTTTTACCTTCACCGGTACGCATTTCGGCAATCTTGCCAGCGTTGAGTACCATGCCCCCGATCAACTGTACGTCAAAGTGACGCATACCCAGAATACGGCGACTGCCTTCACGCACTACTGCAAATGCTTCCGGCAGCAGTTTTTCAAGCGACTCGCCATTCTGATAGCGCTGCTTGAACTCCTCTGTTTTGGCTTTCAGCTGTTCATCGCTCAAGCTCTGCAATGCAGGCTCCAGCGCGTTAATCACCTGCACATTCTGTGCGTATTGTTTGACCAGCCGCTCATTGCGGCTACCGAAAATTTTCTTGAACAGCGTGGATAACATGCAATAACACCAACTTTCCGCCCCAAGGACGGAAACCTCTAGGTTGACTTAAACAGTTTCTGGGTATGTAACAATGCCAGCAACAACGCGCATCCACCCATGATGGACGACTTAATTCAGCAAATATTTCCTGGGATCCAGCGGTGCGCCATTCAGGCGAACTTCAAAATGCAAATGCGCACCGGTAGAACGTCCTGTAGTACCTACTCTGGCGATCATTTGGCCTTTTTCAACCCGGTCACCCACCTTTACCAATAATTCTGAGGCGTGGGCATATCGGGTCTCAAAACCTGCACCATGGTCAATCTTGACGATTTTACCATAATCGGGCGTCTGCTCTGCCGTCGTGACAAGGCCACCTGCCGCCGCGTAAATGGGCGTACCTACCTCAGAGGTAAAATCCAGGCCTTCATGAAAGGCCATCCTGCCGCTGAAGGGGTCCAGACGCCAACCGTAACTTGAAGAGTTATAAGCGCCATTGACGGGATGGCCATTGGGGAAAGCATTTTTCTGCACGCTCTGCTGCATCATGAATGCCTCAATGGCACTCAGCTGGTCCTGCTTGCGCTCCATCTCGAACAGCAGCTCGGATATCTTCTCCTGCAACTGCGGGACATCCAGTCCGTACGCGCGTACTTCAGGGCCGCCGCGCCCAGGTTCGGGCTGCGCTTCTTCAGGAGTGGATGGCGAGATCCCCGCCATGCCGGAGAGGCGCTCGCTGGTGGCATCCAGTCGCATCATGCGCGCCTGCAATTCACCCAGCTGCATGGCCAGGGCATCAATATGTTCTTGGGTATTGGGGGAAACAAGGTGCAAGGCCGCCGGAATAAGCGCCTTGACGCCATGGTGCTTGCCATCTGCCTGTGGCAGAATAAGGAGGGATGTGAGCAGGGCTATGCCTGCTATCAAAAGCGCCAGAAATAGTACGACTTGCCCCAGAGTGAGAACCCTGGGTTTTGCCATTGTGTCAGAGACAATAATGATATTCACGCAATTCCCCTTTGAGAGCCCATCGGCATGCGCAAGCTGAACGCGTTATTCAAAGATAATGCCAATCTCGAAGCATTGACCAGCTTGTCGGACAGTTTGACTGCCTCTAAAAATGCCTGGAATGCTGTGGTGCCTGCTCAGCTGGCGCGCTATACGCAACCCGGTGTCATCAAGCACAAGCGCTTGACCGTATATGCCCATAACGGCGCAATTGCGGCAAGACTGAAGCTTTTATTGCCAACTTTAATCAGTGGGCTGCAAAAGCAAGGGGTTGAAGTTACTTCAATTCGGGTGGAAGTGCAAGTGCAATCTGGCACGCGGGAAACACCCAAAATACTGCGCACATTGAGCGCGCAAGCCGCAGAAAACCTGGATGATCTGGCACAGAAACTCAAAGGTTCCCCGCTGGGGGAAGCGCTCAGCCGACTGATCAGCCGGGCAGAAAAATAAGCCCGGCCCTCTCCCTTCTGAAACTAATCTCTTAACGCAAGTTCTGATCAAACTATGGAATTTTTGTACTATCTGGCAGCAGGTGCTGCAACCGGCGTGCTGTCTGGCCTTTTCGGCATAGGCGGCGGCGTAGTCATTGTATCCATCCTCGCTTATCTGTTTGCAGGCCTGGGTTTCCCCGAAAGTCATATCATGCACATTGCGCTGGGCACTTCGCTCGCCAGCATTGTGTTTACCTCGCTGTCATCTGCCCGCGCCCATCATCGCAAGGACAATGTGGACTTCCCCCTGGTCAGGCAACTGGCCCCCACCATCGTCCTTGGCACCTTGCTCGGCAGCCTGATCGTTGCCCAGATACATAGCCATGCCTTGCAAGCGATTTTTGCGGTTTTCCTCACAGCTGTGGCTTGCCAGATGCTGTTCAAGCTCAGCCCCAACCAGGCGAGCCGGGTGCCTGGCCGCTGGCTAAATGGCTTCATGGGCATTGTTATCGGGTTTATCTCCAGTCTGGTGGGGATAGGCGGTGGCACGGTATCCGTACCTTATCTGCATTATTGCAATGTGCCTTTGAAGCGCGCGATTGGTACCTCAGCCGCCATCGGCCTGCCGATTGCCCTGGCGGGAACCATAGGCTATATCTACACCGGCTGGAGTGTGCCCGGCTTGCCCGCCAACAGCCTGGGCTTCATCTACCTGCCTGCGCTGGCGGGTATAGCACTGGCCAGCATTATCACCGCCCCCTGGGGCGCGGCCCTGGCACATCGCCTGCCGACGCCGATACTGCGCCGCCTGTTCGCCTGCCTGCTGCTGGCACTCGGACTCAACATGCTGTGGAAAGTCATATGAGCGGGGATGCAGCATGAGCCTTGATACCAGCAAAGACAACGTCATTGAAGTCAGTGGCCTGTACAAGCACTTCGATCAGGTCACCGCGATCAATGGGCTGGATTTCACCGCTCGACGCGGAGTGACCACGGCATTACTCGGTGGTAATGGCGCGGGCAAGACGACCACCATCGCCATGCTGCTGGGATTGCTGCTGCCCAGCAGTGGCAATATCCGCATACTGGGCGAAGACATGCTGAAACACCGGCACCGCCTATTGCATCGCATGAATTTCTCATCGCCTTACGTCGATTTGCCTCAGCGCCTCACCGTGCGGCAAAACCTGACGGTATTTGGCCATCTCTATCGCCTGCCCGCGCTCAAGCAACGCATTGCCAAACTGGCAGAAGATCTGAACCTCAGCCAGCTGCTGGACCGGCCTTACGGCAAACTCTCCGCAGGACAGAAAACCCGCGTTTCTCTGGCAAAGTCGCTGATCAATGAACCGGAAGTCCTGCTGCTGGATGAGCCGACCGCCTCGCTGGACCCGGACACCGCCGATGCCATACGCACGCACCTGGAGCAATACCAGCAACGCACCGGCGCCAGCATATTGCTCGCATCGCACAACATGACCGAAGTCGAGCGCATGTGCAGCGATGTGATCATGCTGCGCGCAGGCAAAGTCGTCGACACCGGTTCGCCCGACGCCCTGCTGGCACGCTACGGCCGCACCTCCATGGAAGAGGTCTTTATCGATATCGCACGGGACCGCGCCCCACAATGAGCAAACAAGATATTCATTATTCACCACGCCGCATCGGCGCCATTGTGCTGCGCCATCTTTACCTCATGCGCACCTCCTGGCCGCGCGTGCTGGAAATGGTCTACTGGCCTACCGTGCAGATGATTCTGTGGGGCTTCATCACCCTGTTCCTCAAGGAAAACAGCCATTACGTGGCGCAGGCTGCCGGCATTCTGCTCTCTGCGGTGCTGCTGTGGGATGTGCTGTTTCGCAGCCAACTGGGCATAGCCCTGGTATTCATGGAAGAGATGTGGTCACGCAACCTGGGGCATCTTTTTGTCAGCCCCCTGCGCCCTTATGAAATGGTCTCGGCGCTGATCGTCATGAGCCTGATCCGCACCCTGATCGGCATAGGCGGTGCAGCCCTGGTGGCGATCCCGCTGTTCCATTACAACATCTTTGACATGGGGCTGCCGCTCATCGCCTTCTTTTTCAACCTGATCGCCATGGGCTGGGCCGTGGGTTTGCTGGTTTCCGGCATCGTCTTGCGCTATGGCCTGGGTGCCGAGAGTGTGGCCTGGATTGCTGTGTTTGCCATTCAGCCCTTGTGCGCCATTTATTACCCTGTCGCCACCTTGCCGCACTGGCTGCAGCCAGTAGCCTGGGCCTTGCCAGCGAGCCATGTGTTTGAAGGCATGCGCGAGCTGCTATTGCAGGGCACCTTCAATATGCATTATCTGGTCAATGCCATATTGCTGAATATTCTGTATCTGGGTGGTGGCATCGCGGCCTTTCTGGGCTATTTCCGCGCAGCTCGCCGCCGCGGATTGCTGCTGCAAATCGGCGAGTAAGCTTGCCTGCCCGCCACCCGCCCTGCCGGAGTCATCATGCATTCCCCTGAAACCATCCCATCCACCTGGGCCGAGCGACTACCAGAACTGGCACAGCAATATGCCAGCATTCGCGAGCAACTGCGTGATGAAACCGATATACGTCCGCGGCCCGGCCTGTGGTTTGAGGCATTGCGCGCAGTAAACCCGCAAGAGGTGCGCGTCGTCATTCTCGGCCAGGATCCCTATCACGGGGAGGACCATGGCATACAGCAGGCGCATGGCCTGGCTTTTTCCGTGCCTGAAGGTGTGCGCCCACCGCCGTCTCTGCGCAATATCCTCAAGGAACTGGCGAGCGATATTGGCGAAGCGCATATTGAAGGCGGCAACCTCAGCAACTGGAGCAAGCAGGGCGTGCTGCTGCTGAATGCCTCGCTGACGACGCGCGGCGGCGAAGCTGGCGCGCATGCGGCCTACTGGCATGCGTTTACTGAAAAGCTGATGACCTGGCTGGGCCAGCGTGAGCAGCCTCTGGTATTCATCCTCTGGGGCAGCCATGCGCAACGCCATAAGTCCCTGATCGCCCCGCAGCACCGCATCATCGAATCCGTTCACCCATCGCCGCTTTCCGCGCATCGCGGATTTTTTGGCAGCCGACCATTCAGCCAGACCAACGCTGTGCTGGCCGAGTGGGGGCAAACGCCCATACACTGGTAAGCCAGCCTGGCACATGCCTCGCGGACAATAAAAAACGGCGCATAAGGCGCCGTTTTTATTGAAAGCTTAAGCAGAGATTACTTGCTGTAGCGTGCCACGCTGGCCAGGATTTCTGTCTTGGCTTCATCGGTGCCCACCCAGCCACCCACCTTGACCCATTTGCCCTTTTCCAGATCCTTGTAGTGCTCAAAGAAGTGGGAGATAGGTGCCAACTGGAACTCAGGAATGTCGTGATAGCTTTTTACATCCTTGTACTGCGGGCAGACTTTATCAACAGGCACGGCCAGCACCTTGGCATCCACGCCGCCGTCGTCTTCCATGGTCAGCATGCCAATCGGGCGGCAACGAATCACCACGCCAGGCTGCAAAGGAATAGGGGTAATCACCAGCACGTCGGTCGGGTCACCATCTTCGGCCAGAGTGTGAGGGATGTATCCGTAGTTACAGGGGTAGTGCATGGAAGTGCCCATGAAACGATCCACGAAAACGGCGCCGGACTCTTTATCCACTTCAAATTTGATCGGCTCGCCACGCATCGGGATTTCGATGATGACGTTGAAGTCGTTGGGGATATCCTTGCCTGCTGGCACATTGTTCAGTGACATTACTTGATCCTTTTATCAAAAATAGGGTGATTCAGTTGTTATTTTAAACCAGCGTCTCGAATTTGAGCTGATCGGCGTTATAGGCTTTCATCTCGCCGTTGATGATATCGAAATACCAGCCGTGCAGCTTGATAAGCCCCTGCTCAATACGGGTGCGTATGAAGGGGAAGGTTTGCAGGTTTTCCAGCGAAACCACAATGGCCGCCATCTCGCAGGCGCACAGCTTGTCATCTGCCGTCTCATGGCCATGCTCGGCATTGACCCGGTCGGCCGCCCGCTTCGCCATGCCGACCCAAGGCTTGATGAATTCGCCGTCCATTCCTTCTGGAATGCCTTCAAACAGGGCCTTGATACCACCGCACTGCCTATGCCCCAACACGATGATGTGTTGCACCTCCAGCGCGCTGACACCAAACTCCAGCGCCGCACTCACCCCGTGGTAACCGCCGCCCTGCTCATAGGGAGGGACCAGATTCGCCACATTACGCACCACGAACAAATCGCCAGGCTTGCAATCCAGCACGATGGCCGGATCGACACGGGAATCTGAACAGGCAATCACCAGCGTGCTGGGCTTCTGGCCCTGACTCAGTTCAGCAAACAGTTGCTGCTCGTCCGTCACGAAGTAGTTATCGTGAAAACGACGATAACCATCGATCAACTTCTGAAAATCCGTCATGCAGGTTTCTTTCTTCAATTGTGCCCGGCACTCTTCAACCACCCAGGATGGGATAAGGCGAAGTGCCAGGTACACCAGACCGGGGATGATGATCAGCTCATCGAGCTGGCCGATAACAGGAATAAAATCAGGTATCAGGTCAAACGGCATCACCAGATACGCCAGGGCCAACCATAGCAATGCCTTGGCTGCCAGTGGCGTCTTCGGATGCGCCAGCACACGCTTGTAGACCTGAAACTCGGCCTTGAGCGTGGTGGCAAGCTGTTTCAGCTTCTGCTTCAGCTGGGCAACTCGCTGCCCGTCAGTTTGCGATAGGCTTCGCGGTACTTGTCCGCGGTTTTCTGCGCAACGTCAGCGGGTAACTCAGGGCCAGGCGCAACCTTGTTCCAGCCAGTGGATTCGAGCCAGTCGCGCACATATTGCTTGTCGAAGCTGGGTGGGTTGCTGCCTACGGCATATTGCTCGGCAGGCCAGAAACGCGAGGAATCCGGCGTGAGCGCTTCATCAATCAGATAAAGCTCGCCAGCCGCATCCAGGCCAAACTCAAACTTGGTGTCGGCAATGATAATGCCGCGTGTCAGCGCATAGGCAGCGGCTTCGGTATAGAGCTGAATGCTGATGCGGGCCACTTTTTCGGCCAGCTCTTTGCCCAGCAGCTGGGCGCATTTTTCCAGCGTGATATTTTCGTCATGGTCACCCATCTCGGCTTTGCTGGATGGAGTGAACAGTGGCTGTGGCAATGGTGAAGCTTCTTGCAAACCCGCTGGCAGGGCGATGCCGCATACGGTGCCCGAGGCTTTGTATTCTTTCCAGCCGGAACCCACCAGATAGCCGCGCACAATGGCTTCGATCGGCAGCGGCTTCAGTTTTTTGACCACCAGCGCACGACGCGCCAGCTGGGCTTTTTCCGCCGGGTCTGACACCACGCTTTCCGGGGCAATGCCGGTCAGGTGATTGGGAACAATATGCCCCAGCTTATCAAACCAGAAATTGGCAATCTGGGTCAGCACGGCGCCTTTGTCCTGAATCGGCGTTGGCAAAATCACATCGAAAGCCGACAGGCGATCAGTCGTCACCAGCAGCATGGTCTTGTCGTCGATGTCGTAAATATCCCTGACCTTGCCCTGATTGATCAGGGGCAGGCTGTTAATGCTGGATCGCATGAGAGGTGCTGTCAAAACGGATTCCTTAATCAATATGCGTTAATGCGGTGTGCTGGCATGGTTATCTGAATCACGGTCCTATTTGGATTGCAGATCCGTGCCATCGGTATAGGGGAAGCGCACATGGCCGTAACGCACCAGCAAAATCGCCATGGCAATGAGCAGGATGGAGGCCGAGACGGCAAAAATGCGCCAGGCATCCAGCTCCTTGATATCCAGTACCAGATAGCGCGCCAGGGCAATAATGCCGATGTAGAGTGGATAGCGCACTGGCAGCTTGCCCGAGCCCAGGTAATGGTTGAGCATGGTCATGACCTCAAGGTAGAGGAACAGCAGGAGCAAATCGCCCACTGTGACTGCCCAGGCCTGCCAGATATGGGCAATCTGCTGATAGGTCGCCACCACGGTCGCCAGTGCAATCACGATCAATACGACCTGCTCGACAATGCCCAGGCCATACTGGCCCAGGCTGCTAAATTTATTTGGTTTCATGCTGGCGCTCCCCAAGGTTTTTACCTGATATTGTCTTATATGCCATGACTACGCCAGATTCATCAAATGAATCCAGCCATGCTGGCCTGAGCGCTATTTTACATGACAACCACACCCGCACGATATGCAGATAAGCAAGCACTTACGCGAGCATCACACACCCTGGCGAGGCTGTACCAGCGCGGTTAACTCACCTTGCCGATAGCGGCGGGCCATCTCGGCACAGGCCACAGGCCGGATTCGCGATGCCTGACCCACTGAGCCGAATGCCTCAAAGCGTGCCCGACAGATACTGGCCATGCCCTGCGTGGCAGCCGTCAGCAGCTTGCGCGGATCAAGCTCGCGATTGTGCTGTCCACCATGCAGAAATTCCCGCGCCGACCCAATAAACGCCATGCGCAGATCGGTATCAATATTCACCTTGCGCACGCCATGCCGTATGCCCTGCACAATCTCTTCCACTGGGACACCATAGGTTTCGGGAATCTCGCCACCATGGGCATTGATCAGTTGCAGCCACTCCTGCGGTACCGAGGATGACCCGTGCATGACAAGATGGGTGTTGGGCAGGCGTGCATGAATCTCACGGATGCGCTCGATGGCAAGAATGTCGCCGCTGGGTGGCCGACTGAATTTATAGGCGCCATGCGAAGTACCAATGGCAATCGCCAGTGCATCCACATTGGTAAATCGTACAAAGTCGGCAGCCTCTTCCGGGTCAGTTAGCAACTGACTGTGGTCCAGGTGGCCTTCGGCACCAACCCCATCTTCCTCGCCTGCCATGCCGGTTTCCAGTGAACCCAGCACCCCCAGCTCGCCCTCCACGGACACGCCAACGGCATGGGCAATATCCACTACCCGACGCGTCACTTCCACGTTGTAGGCAAAATTTGCAGGGGTAGAAGCATCTTCACGCAGCGAGCCATCCATCATCACACTGGAAAAGCCCAGCCGTATGGCCTGCACACATACATCGGCCGAGGCACCGTGATCCTGATGCATAACCACAGGAATATGCGGGTAGGTTTCAATCGCGGCCAGCACCAGATGCTGCAGGAAGATCTCGCCTGCGTATTTACGAGCCCCCGCGCTGGCTTGCAGGATGACTGGGCTATCCACCGCATCGGCGGCCTGCATGACCGCCTGTATCTGCTCCAGATTATTGACGTTGAACGCAGGCAGGGCGTAGCCATATTCGGCCGCGTGATCCAGTGCCTGCCTAAGAGTAATGAGTGCCATGGCAAACTCCTAACTTTGGCGATGTTCCCCTACTTGGACAAGTTTCATGGTGTTGGTGCTGCCAGCCTTGCCGATGGGCTGGCCAAAGGTCAGCAAAATATAATCGCCATTGGTCACCACACCACGCGAGACCAGCTCTTCTTCCGCATCAAACAGAATACGGTCAATATCATGACTGCCCACCTCCATGCGATAAGGGTAGACCCCACGGCACAGCGTCAGCTTGCGCCGCGTGTTTTGCTCTGGCGTCAGCGCATAGATGGGCACATTGTTGTTGGCACGCGATAACCAGATGGCCGACTTGCCTGACTGCGTCAGTGCGGCTATCGCCTTCACGTTGAAATGCCGTGCGCTGTAACTGGTGGCCATGGCAATCGCTTCATCGATTTCATCAAAGGTATCACGTCCCAGGCGTCGCACGCTGTCGTCGTAGTATTCTTTCTCCGCTTCCTTGCATACGCGATGCATGGCTGATACTGCTTCCACCGGAAACTGGCCGGCCGCGGTTTCTGCCGACAGCATGACCGCATCGGTGCCATCCAGCACGGCATTCGCCACATCCGACACCTCGGCCCGAGTTGGGATGGGGTTGAGGATCATGGATTCCATCATCTGCGTGGCAGTAATCACCAGCTTGTTCTTGGCGCGCGCCAGCCGGATCATGCGTTTCTGCAAGCCGGGCACCACGGCATCGCCCACTTCCACGCCCAGATCTCCGCGCGCTACCATGATGACATCGGCGGCATCCACAATTTCTTCCAGGGCAGGTATCGCTTCTGCCCGTTCGATCTTGGCGACAATATGGGCATGGCCGCCTGCTTCTTGCACCAATTGTCGCGCCAGTTCGACATCCGCCCCGCTGCGTGGAAACGAGATGGCGATATAGTCGGCGCTCAGGGCAGCAGCGGTCTTGATGTCCTCGCGGTCTTTTTCCGTCAGCGCTTCGGCTGCCAAGCCCCCGCCCAAGCGATTAATGCCTTTGTTATTGGATAGCAGGCCACCCACCTTGACTGTGCAATAGACCGCACTACCCTCTACTGAATCCACGGTGAGTACGATACGGCCATC
Source organism: Methylovorus glucosotrophus (assembly GCF_009858335.1). Classification (NCBI taxonomy): domain Bacteria; kingdom Pseudomonadati; phylum Pseudomonadota; class Betaproteobacteria; order Nitrosomonadales; family Methylophilaceae; genus Methylovorus; species Methylovorus glucosotrophus. Next base: position 427,067 of record NZ_VMSE01000002.1, on the reverse strand, counting down.
GTCCAGCAGCAGCACCGTGCCCGTGACGACCTCTTGTGGCAGGGTTTTGTAATCCAGGCCCACGCGCGATTGATCGCCCAAGGGACAATCCGCATCCAGAATGAAATTATCACCTGGCCGCAGCAGTACCTTGCCATCGGCAAACTTGCCAATACGGATTTTGGGGCCTTGCAAATCGCACAGCACGCCCACCGAGCGCCGCCGCGCACGCGCCAGCTCCCGCACCAGCTCTGCCCGGGCAATATGGTCTGCCGCCTGCCCATGCGAAAAATTCAGTCGCACCACATCCACCCCGGCATCCAGCATGCGTTCCAGCACTTCACGCTCACTGGAGGCCGGCCCCAGCGTCGCTACGATCTTGGTTCTGCGTAATTCCATTGCTACCTCCTGAAATGGCCATCGTCTGCAGACCGCAAACGCTGCCACCTGAAACCAGATTACAAATAACGGCTGCCCATAAAAAAAGGGGCGCGAGCGCCCCTTTTTACTGAATACCCGCGTATCGGCTTAACCGCGTGCGCGTGCCTCCAGAATTTCAACTGCTGGCAGCGGTTTGCCTTCCAGAAACTCCAGGAAAGCGCCACCGGCCGTTGAAATATAGGACACCTTGTCATAGATATCATACTTCTGAATCGCGGCAATGGTGTCGCCACCGCCCGCCAGGGTAAACGCCTTGGTCTGGGCAATGGCTTCCGCGATGCGTTTGGTACCTTCACCAAACTGGTCAAACTCGAACACCCCTACCGGGCCATTCCAGACCACGGTGGCGGCATTCATGATGATCTCCGCCAATTCCTCAGCAGATTTCGGGCCAATATCAAAAATCATCTCGTCTGCGGCCACGTCACTCGCGTCTTTCAGCACCGCAAGCTCGTCGGCGTCGAATTGCTTGCCGACAACTACATCAACGGCAATCGGCACGGCTGCACCACGTGCGGACATTTTGTCGATCAGCGCCTTGGCTGTGGGCACCAGATCATCTTCACACAGGGACTTGCCGACTTCATGTCCGGTAGCCTTGAGGAAGGTATTGGCAATGCCGCCACCCACCACCAGTTGGTCCACTTTTTCAGCCAGGCTTTCCAGCACGGTCAGCTTGGTCGACACCTTGGAACCACCGACAATCGCCACCATGGGCCGGGCCGGACAGAGCAGGGCTTTGCCCAGCGCATCCAGTTCCTCTACCAGCAGAATGCCTGCAGCAGCCACGGGCGCAAATTTTGCAACGCCATGCGTGGAAGCTTCTGCGCGGTGCGCGGTACCAAAGGCATCCATCACAAAGACATCGCACAGCTTGGCGTATTTTTGTGACGTTTCGTCGAGATTCTTCTTCTCGCCCTTGTTAAAGCGACAGTTTTCCAGCAGCACCAGTTCACCGTCGGCCACGTCAAAACCGCCATCCACCCAGTCCTTGATCAGGCGCACAGGCTTGCCAAGCTTGGCAGCAATGACATCGGCAACCGGCTTGAGCGAGTTCTCCTCAGAATACACGCCCTCTTCCGGACGCCCCAGATGAGACGTCACCATGACCTTGGCACCCGCCTGCAGCGCGTGCTCGATAGTGGCCATGGATGCGGTAATGCGGGCATCCGAGGTCACTTTGCCGTCCTTGACCGGCACATTGAGATCAGAACGAATCAGTACCTTTTTACCCTTAAGGTCCAGGTCGGTCATTTTGATGACTTTCATGCCCAGCTCCTTATTTAGCGACGTGCTGCACCAGGCGCATCAGATTGCAGGTGTAGCCATACTCGTTGTCGTACCAGGCCACGACTTTGACAAAGGTCGGGTCAAGCTGAATGCCAGCATCAGCATCAAATACCGATGGGCAGGTTTCACCACGGAAATCGGTGGACACCACTTTTTCTTCGGTATAGCCCAGCACACCCTTCAGTTCGCCTTCAGCCGCGGCTTTCATCGCAGCGCAGATTTGCTCGTAGCTGGTCTCTTTTTCCAGTTCCACGGTCAGGTCCACCACGGATACATCCGAGGTTGGCACACGGAAAGCCATGCCTGTCAGCTTTTTGTTCAAGGCAGGAATCACCTTGCCCACCGCCTTGGCAGCGCCAGTGGACGAAGGAATGATGTTTTCCAGAATGCCGCGGCCGCCGCGCCAATCCTTATTAGATGGGCCATCGACGGTTTTCTGCGTTGCCGTGGCAGCGTGTACCGTAGTCATCAGGCCACGCTTGATGCCGAAGGCATCGTTCAGCACCTTGGCAACCGGCGCCAGGCCATTCGTGGTGCAGGAAGCTGCCGACACAATCGCTTCGCCCTGGTAGCTGGCATGGTTAACGCCATAGACAAACATGGGGGTATCGTCCTTGGAAGGAGCCGATTGCACCACTTTTTTGGCGCCCGCATCGATATGCTTCTGGCAGGTTTCCTTGGTCAGGAAGAAGCCAGTACATTCGATCACGATATCCACACCGGCCTCGTCCCACTTGAGGTTGGCCGGATCTTTTTCGGCGGTCAGGCGGATTGTCTTGCCGTTCACCACCAGATGATTGCCTTCAACAGCGACATCACCCTTGAATTTGCCGTGCACGGAATCATGCTTCAGCATGTATGCCAGATAGTCCGGCTCCAGCAGATCATTGATCGCGACTACTTCAATATCGGTGAAATGCTGAGCTGCTGCACGAAACACCATACGGCCAATGCGGCCAAATCCATTGATACCAACCCTGATTGCCATTTGTCTTTCCTTTCCCTGATAAAGAAAAAGGGAGCCAACACTAGACTGGCTCCCTTTGACTTAACTACACACTATTACAGTACGGATTTTACGGTTTTCACAACATTTTCAACCGTGAAACCGAAGTGCTTCATCAGCACGCCGCCAGGAGCGGACTCGCCGAAGGTGTCGATACCGACCACAGCACCTTCCAGGCCAACATACTTGCGCCAGAAGTCAGGGTGAGCAGCTTCCACTGCAACACGCTTCACGCCTGGGGTCAGCACGCTGTCCTTGTAAGCCTGGTCTTGTGCGTCGAATACGTTGGTAGATGGCATGGAAACCACACGCACCTTGGTACCAGCTGCATTCAGCTCAGCAGCAGCCTTGATCGCCAGATCCAGTTCGGAACCGTTGGCGATGATGATCACATCAGCCTTGCCAGCCACGTCGGAGAATACATAACCACCCTTGCGGATCAGGTCAATTTGCGCAGCATCGTGCTTGATGCCAGGCAGATTCTGACGGCTCAGCACCAGGCTGGTTGGACCATCGGTACGCTCAACAGCCGCTACCCATGCCACGGCAGTTTCAGTGGCATCAGCAGGACGCCATACGTTCATGCGTGGGATGTAACGCAGACCGGAGGTGTTTTCCACTGGTTGGTGAGTTGGGCCGTCTTCGCCTTGACCGATAGAGTCGTGAGTCAGCACGTAAACAACACGTTGCTTCATCAGCGCGGACATACGCATGCCGTTCTTCATGTAGTCGGAGAACATGTGGAAAGTACCGCCAAATGGCAGCAAGCCACCGTGCAGTGCCATACCGTTCATGATCGCAGCCATACCGAATTCACGTACACCGTAGGAGATGTAGTTACCTGGCTTCTTGCCATCCACGTGCACGAAGCTGCCAGTGCTGGTCAGGTTGGAGCCGGTCAAGTCAGCGGAACCGCCGAGGAATTCTGGCAGCAGTGGAGCCAGAGCGCCGATAACGTTTTGCGAGGCCTTGCGGCTGGCAACGCCTTCTGCCTTTTCGTTGAAGTCGGCGATCATCTTGGTGGTCGCTTCCTTCCAGTTTGCTGGCAGTTCATTTGCCATGCGGCGCTTGAATTCAGCGGCTTCTGCTGGGAAAGCCTTGGCGTATGCATCGAACTTGGCGTCCCATGCAGACTCGGCAGCAGCACCCTTGGCCTTGGCATCCCAGCCTGCGTATACGTCAGCAGGGATTACGAATGGCTCGTGGTTCCAGCCGATGTTGGCGCGAGTAGCAGCCACTTCAGCGTCACCCAGTGCGGAACCGTGGCAGTCATGACTGCCGGACTTGTTTGGAGAACCCTTGCCGATGATGGTTTTGCAGCAGATCAGCGATGGCTTGTCAGTCACCTTCTTGGCAGCGTCGATAGCAGCCTGGATCGCAGCAGAGTCATGACCGTCTACAGACTGAACGTGCCAGCCGTAAGCTTCAAAACGCTTGGCGGTGTCATCGGTGTACCAGCCTTCAATGTGGCCGTCGATGGAGATGCCGTTGTCATCCCAGAATGCCATCAGCTTGCCCAGACCCCAGGTACCGGCCAGTGCACAAGCTTCGTGAGAAACGCCTTCCATCATACAGCCGTCGCCCAGGAACACGTAAGTGTAGTGGTCAACGATGTCGTGGCCTGGCTTGTTGAACTGGCTGGCCAGCAGCTTTTCTGCCATGGCGAAACCAACGCCGTTGGCAATACCCTGGCCCAGAGGACCAGTGGTGGTTTCTACGCCAGGAGCGTAGCTGTATTCAGGGTGACCTGCACACTTGGAATGCAATTGACGGAATGTCTTGATGTCGTCGATGGACACATCGTAACCAGTCAGGTGCAGCAGGGAGTAAATCAGCATAGAGCCGTGACCATTGGACAGCACGAAGCGATCGCGGTTAGCCCATTGAGGATTGGTCGGGTTGTGGCTCAGGTTGTGGTTCCACACTACTTCTGCAATTTCCGCCATACCCATAGGCGCGCCTGGGTGCCCCGAGTTGGCTTTCTGGACGGCGTCCATCGAAAGCGCACGGATGGCGTTTGCTAAATCTACACGAGTTGCCATTAAAATCTCCCACGGTTAAAGAGAAAAAAGGCATCTACCCGGCCGTCTCAGCCGGCTAGAAGCCTTACCTCAAATTCTTTTGGAAATCCCCTGATGCAGGGAATGTACGCTATATAACGTTGTTGCTGCGGTACGCGTTCAGTGCCTAATTATTCCTTAGAACCCACTTTTGAGCAATACCGCCGTTTAATCAAAAGGACTAGAAAAGCTCTACTCCCCCTTCGTTTCGCTTGTTTTCGAGAGCGCCCTCTGCCACCAGCCGCTCATAATTGCAAACCCGGTTGCGGCCATGATGCTTGGCATAATACAAAGCGACATCTGCCCGGTCGATGATATGTGAGGAAACATCGTAGGCCATGATCTCGGTATAGCCGGCACTCACGGTGATACGGCCCACCTGCGGAAACTCGAATTCGGCGACGCGCTCGCGGAAACGATCCAGCACCATCTGCATTTCTTGCTGATCATGGCATTCAAAAATGGCGACAAACTCTTCGCCGCCAAAGCGGAACAGCAGATCGTGATCGCGCAGGCTGTAAGTCATTTGTTGCGCGAACAGCAACAGCACCTCATCCCCCAGCAAATGGCCATAGCGGTCATTCACCAGCTTGAAATGGTCAATGTCAAAAATCGCCATGTAATAGTGCAGGCCCAGCGCATCGTCTTCGCGCTGATGCCGGTTTTGCACGCGGGTCACCACCTTGTTGACCTTGTGCTCGAAGGTCTTGCGATTAAGCAGCCCGGTCAGGGTGTCCTGCTCGTTATCATTAATCAGCGCGATGAAGTTCTGATACACCTGCAGCAGCATGCCGGTGATCTGGTCGAAACCGGCGACTTCGGGTGCGGTAACGCCAATCACGGCCAACGGCTTGTTTTTGGCACAGCTCACAGGATAAAGCGTGACGGTTTCACCATCTTGCCGCACGTATTGCTGACGCTGACCAGTGGCGACACACTGCTCCAGCATATGCTGCAAATCGGCAGGAATCTGAGCGCTGGGGACATCGCCCCCTTCCATCACGGTAAGGGCGAATTTCTTGCTATGGACATCCTCAAGCTTGTATATGGCAACTGCTCCAGGTGCTACCAGTTCAAACAAGGCATGGGCGAGCGAAATCTCCAGCGCGTTGACATCGCGTTCGCTGGTAAGTGCGATCAGCTTGGCTAGCACCCCTTGAATGGTGGGCGAATACAATGCAGATTCAGTAATTAATGGAGGAATATACAAGCTCAAGCTTTTATTAAATGACTCACTCTTTCCATTTGAGTGAGCAGCCTATACTGGCAATTTGTTCACGTGGCCCCTGACCTGTGGCCGCAATTTGCGCCATGGCGCGGTATAAATCCCTGCTACTCTCTGGTGCAAGCTCCTTGCGCGATGCATCAAAACGCCCGCGATACTGCAGCTCGAGGTCGGCATTAAAGCCAAAGAAATCAGGCGTACACACCGCCCCATAAGCACGAGCGACATCCTGACTCTCATCAATAACGTATGGGAAGCAAAAACCGTACTCAGCGGCTACTTCTCGCATGCGCTCCGGACCATCCTCCGGGTAAGCGACAATATCATTGGACTGGATGGCAATCGTATTGATGCCTTGCGCCTGCAATTCACGCACATCATTCACCAGCCGCTGGCGTATGGATTGCACATAGGGGCAATGATTACAGATGAACATGACAAGTGTGCCACGCTCACCGCGAATATCTGCCAGAGTCCAGATTCGCCCATCCGCGTCAGGCAGACTGAAGTCAGGTGCCTTCCAGCCGAAGTCACATACCGGGGGATTTACGCTTGCCATTTTTACCGACTGCTCCTATCTTGCCTTGATCCGCTCGCCTGCATGTCGGGTGGAGATATGCGCTCTTCCACTGAATGCGCGCAAAGTCTCGTGCATACCCGATAAAAACTCGCCGCCAGCAAGCCGATCTTTTAAAATAATCCGCAATACTAACATTCACTTAGGCTCTTATGTCCAGCCCCCGCTTTTTCTCCGATGTGCCATTGAGCAGCAACAGCTCGATCACCCTGCCAGCCACCGCCGCCAACCATGCTATCAAGGTACTGCGCCTGCAGGTGGGCGATGCCCTGCGTTTATTCAATGGCGATGGGCATGATTACAGCGCCGAAATCGAAACGATCCGCAAAAATGAAGTTATCGTAAAAACCGGGCAGGCTGTCGCCGTCAGCAATGAGTCCAGGCTGAAGATCACATTGGCACAGGGCATTTCAGCAGGCGACCGCATGGATTTCACGATACAGAAATCGGTAGAGCTCGGCATTCACGCCATTCAGCCCATCAGTTGCCAGCGGAGTGTGGTGAAGCTCAACGGCGACCGGGCAGACAAGCGTCGCGAACACTGGCAAAACGTCGCCATCTCGGCCTGCGAACAATCCGGCCGCGCCTTTCTGCCCGAGGTCGGGCAAGCAACCTCGCTGGCAAAATGGCTGGCAAGCGCCCCGCCGTTTGCTACGCGCATTACGCTAGACCCGCTGGCAAGCTCACGCCTGCAAGACCTCCCTATCCCCCAGGGCCCCATATGCCTGCTGATTGGCCCCGAGGGCGGGCTGACCAGCGAAGAGATTGCCATGGCCGCCTCGCAGGGCTTTACCGGAGTACAGCTAGGCCCGCGCATCCTGCGCACAGAAACCGCCGCCCTTGCTGCGCTTGCTGCCATCAATACAGTATGGGGTGATTTTTAAGCCACAAAAAACCGAAACACCAGCCAGGCATTCAGCGCGGAAATCATCAGGAACAGAAACCACGCCAGCGCCTGGCTCATCCAGCCGATGGCAAATTCCCCCATGACCTTGCGGTTGCTGGCGAGCCGCATCAATGGGTAAATGGCAAACGGCAGCTGAAAGCTCAGCACCACCTGGCTGAGCACCAGCAACTTGCCCACCGCCCCCTCACCCCACAACGACACCCCGATAAACGCGGGGATGAGCGCCAGACCCCGGGTAATCAGACGGCGTTGCCAGCAGGGAATCTTGAGATCAAGAAACCCTTCCATGATCACCTGCCCCGCTATCGTGCCGGTCAGCGTGGAGCTTTGCCCGGCCGCCAGCAAGGCCAGGCCAAACAACACGCCAGCAGCAGCCGTGCCCAGCACCGGACTCAGCAACTGGTGGGCATCCTGAATATCGGCCACATCACTGTGGCCGTTGGCGTGAAAAGCCGCGGCCGCCAGCACCAGAATTGCCGCATTGACGAAAAAGGCCAGGCTGAGCGACACCACGGTATCAATCGTAGAAAGCTGTATGGCCTCGCGCTTGTCAGCCGGGTGATCGCTCACCACACGTGTTTGCACGATGGAGGTATGCAGGTAGAGGTTATGCGGCATCACCGTCGCCCCCAGAATGCCGATGGCAAGGTAAAGCGCCTCAGCATCGTGCAAGGCGGCGCCCGATGGCACCAGGCCCGCAGCGGCGGCGGCAAAATCGGGCCCCACCAGCCAGAGTTGCACTACAAAGCACAAGCTGATGGTCATGATCAGCCCCAGCACGATTGCCTCCACCTGACGGAAGCCTTTGCCCTTGAGACCGAGGACTATCAGCGTATCAAAGGCCGTCAGCACCACCCCCGTCAGAATCGAGCAGCCAAACAGCAGATGCAGCGCCAGGGCCGCGCCCAGCACCTCCGCCAGATCGCAGGCAATAATCGCCAGCTCCGCCATGGCCCACAAAGTGAGATTGACCGGGCGGCTGTAGTGCTCACGGCACAAGCGTGCCAGATCGCGACGACTGGCGATGCCCAAGCGTATGCACAAGCCCTGCAGGAAAATGGCAATCAGGCTGGAGCTTAAAATCACGAAAAGCAGCGCATAGCCATATTTGGAACCAGCCTCGATATCCGTTGCCCAATTGCCCGGATCCATATACCCCACTGCGACCAGAAGACCGGGGCCAGCGAATTTCAGCAGCTTTTTCCAGAAGGGTAGCCCAGGGGCCAGTTGAACCGTGCCACGCACTTCGGACGGACAAAAAGGCGCTGTGGCCGTGCGCGGCAGTCGGGCAAGCAGGGATCTGATCATGAAGCCACCGATATTGATGTTATTGGAATGAAGGCGAATCAAGGCTGTTTATAGCATCGCCCTTGACTCTCGGCAAGACAGACCCATTTCATTAATTGCAAATTACGCAAAATTTATATAAAGTCTGCGCATTACATAAAAGGACACCGCCATGTCACTGGGCCAAGCCATCCGCAAACGGCGCAAAACACTCGCGCTCACCCTGCAAACCCTCGCAGCCAATGTAGGCACGGACAGCGGCAATCTCTCCCGCATCGAGCGCGGCGCGCAAGGCGTTTCCGAGTCCATGCTGCGCAAGCTTTGTCATGCGCTGGACTGCACACCCGCCCAGCTATACGCGCAAGCCGACACGGCCACCACCCCCGCGACGACACCGCGTCCCATGCAGCACCCCCAGGATTTTGTGCGCTGGTTCCGCTCGGCCGCACCCTATATTCACGCCTTTGGCGGCCGGACCTTTGTGATCGCCTTTGGTGGCGAAGTCGTTGAAGACGGGCAGTTTACCGCCCTGTCGCACGACCTCAACCTGCTCGCCAGCCTGGAAGTGCGGCTGGTGCTGGTGCATGGCGCCCGGCCCCAGATCGAATCGCGCCTGAAACGAGCCCGCATCGAAACCCGCCTGGTCAACGGCCTGCGGGTGACCGATGCGCAAGCCATGGAAGCTGTAAAAGAAGCCAATGGCGCGATTCGGGTAGAAATCGAGGCCCAGCTCTCCATGGGTATCGTCAACTCCCCGATGGCTGGCTCGGATATCCGCGTTGCCAGCGGCAATTTTGTCACGGCACGACCATTGGGCGTGCGCGATGGCGTGGATTTGCAACACACCGGCACCGTGCGCAAAGTCGATGCGATTGGCATCCAGAAGCGGCTGGACGACGGCGAACTGGTGCTGCTGTCGCCGCTGGGTTACTCCCCAACCGGCGAAGTATTCAACCTGACGCTGGAAGACGTGGCCGTGAGCGCCGCCGCCGCCCTGGACGCAGACAAGCTGATCTTTCTGATGGATGCCAACGGCGTACACAACGTGCGCGGCGAACTGCTGCGTGAAATGACGGCACTTAAAGCCAAAAACCTGCTGCGCAATGTGGAAAACAACACGCAGGGCAGCGGCGCACAGAATTTCAGTGAAGATGAAGCGTATTACCTGCCGGCCGCCGTCCGCGCCTGTGATCAGGGCGTAGCCCGCACCCACCTGATCAGCCGCCATATTGATGGTGCCATCCTGCAAGAGCTATTTACCTATGACGGCATAGGCACCATGGTGACCGAGCAGCCGCTGGAATCCATGCGCGAAGCAGAAATCAGCGATGTGGGCGGCATATTGCAATTGATCGAGCCACTGGAAGCCGAAGGCGTGCTGGTGCGGCGTGGCCGTGAACGGCTGGAGATGGAAATCAGCCGCTTTCATGTCATGGAACACGATGGCCGCATTATCGGCTGCGCGGCGCTTTACCCCTTCCCGGAAGAAAAAACCGCAGAGCTCGCCTGCATGGCGGTGCATCACGCCTATCGCCGTGGCGGACGTGGCGACCGGCTGCTGCAATACTGCGAAAGCATTGCCAAAGAGCAAGGCCTGAAATCGGTATTTGTCCTAACCACCCATACCGAGCACTGGTTTGAAGAACGAGGATTCATCGAGCGCGATGTGAATGCCCTGCCGCAACAGCGGCAGCAGCTTTACAACCTGCAACGCCGCTCCAAGGTATTTACCAAGCAACTGTAAAAACCAGGCCACCTGGGCGGCAAAATAGATACGGATGGGGGCTTGAAAACAAAAAGCCCGATCCCATTAATGACAACAGGAACACAATTCCCAACCTCATTAAAGGAGATTAAACATGGCCAACCTTACCCGTTTCGATCCCTTCACTGTCAACGCGCTGGATCCGTTTGACGATGTCTTCAAGGGCTTTTTCCGTCCAGTCAGCGCTGAGCGCTCCGCCGTATTGAAAATTGACGTGCAAGAACACGACGACCATTACACCGTGCATGCTGATCTGCCCGGCGTAAAAAAAGAAGACATCCACGTCACCATTGATGGCAATCGCGTGGCCATCAGTGCGGAATCCAGACGCGAACAGGATGTCAAGGAAGGCGGACGACTGCTACGCAGCGAACGTCACTACGGCAAACTGTCGCGCAGCTTTGAGCTGGCGAATGAACTTGATGACAGTCGCGCCGAAGCCCAATACCGCGACGGCGTACTGCAACTGACGCTGCCGAAAAAAGCGGCAACCAGCGCCAGAAAACTCACCATTAATTAACTTCAAGCAGCAGTTACCCAGGCAATCACAAGTTGCCTGCCCCAGCCCTGGCCCACCGTCGGGGCTTTTCTTTTCCCAGGGCTTTCTGCCCATACCTGTATTCAAAAAACCACCCGCTGACATGGGCAGGTCTCAGGCTAGGACAATCCGCTGACATTCCCCTGGTCATCAATATCGATGCGATGGGCAGCGGGTTCGGCTGGCAGGCCGGGCATGGTATTCACGCCATCGCAAATCAGCACAATGAATTCCGCGCCAGCGCACAGCCTGGCCTCGCGCACCGTCAGCGTATGGCCAGCAAGCACCCCGCGTTGCGCCGCATCTGTGGTGAAAGAATAGGGGGTTTTGGCTACGCAGATAGGGTAATGGCCATAGCCGGCATCCTGCCAGGCTTGCAGCTGCGCCTTCACCTGCGCCTGGGCGGCAATATCCGCAGCGCCATAGACTGCCGTCGCGAGCTTGCGCAGCTTCTCCCACAGAGTGTCTTCATCAGCATATACCAGGCGCATGGCGGACTCAGCCGCGGCCAGCCGCACCACCTCATGCGCCAGCATTTCCGCCCCGGCACCCCCATCGGCCCAATGCGTGCATAGCACCACCTTGACGCCCTGCTCCGCCATACATGCCTGCACCAGCGCCAGCTCGGCCTCGGTATCCTGCGAAAAACGGTTCAGCGCGACCACACAGGGCAAACCGTAATGCGTACTGACGTTCTCCACATGCTTCTGCAGATTGGCAAGGCCCTGCTTGAGGGCCGATAGACTCTCCTGCGGCAAGGCAGAGAGGGCTTGCCCGCCGTGGTACTTGAGTGCGCGTATGGTCGCCACTATCACACAGGCATGCGGCCGCAAACCGCTCTTGCGGCATTTGATATCGATGAATTTTTCGGCCCCCAGGTCGGCGCCGAAGCCGGCTTCGGTGACCACATAATCGGCATGCTGCAATGCCAGCCGCGTCGCCACCACCGAGTTGCAGCCATGGGCAATATTGGCAAAGGGGCCGCCATGTATCAGGGCCGGGGTATGTTCCAGCGTCTGCACCAGATTGGGTTTGATCGCTTCTTTCAGCAATACGGCCATAGCGCCTTGCGCCTGCAATTGCCCCGCCGTCACCGCCTGGCCATCGGTGCGATAGCCCACCACGATATTGCCCAGCCTGCGCTTGAGGTCGGCCAGCGAAGAGGCAAGGCATAGAATCGCCATGACTTCGGAAGCCACCACGATATCAAAGCCGTCTTCACGCGGATAGCCGTTGGCCTTGCCGCCCAGCCCGACCACGACATGGCGCAAGGCGCGGTCATTGGTATCAAGCACGCGGCGCCAGGTAATGCGCCGCAGATCCAGCCCGAGCGCATTACCCTGATGAAGATGGTTATCGATAAGCGCGGCGAGGAGATTGTGCGCTGCTGCAATCGCAGCAAAATCGCCAGTGAAATGCAGGTTGATGTCTTCCATCGGCATGACCTGGGCATGACCACCACCCGTCGCCCCACCTTTCATGCCGAACACCGGCCCCATGGAGGGCTCGCGCAAACAGATGCATACCGATTTGCCTATGCGCTGCAAAGCATCGCCCAGGCCTATGGTAGTAGTGGTTTTGCCTTCGCCAGCCGGGGTGGGGCTGATGGCACTAACCAGTATTAGCCTGCCCTGCGCGGCGTCCGCAGGCACGGGCAGCTTGTGCAGATTGATCTTGGCCTTGTGGGCGCCATACAACTCCAGCGCCTCGACAGGCAGCCCCAAACGGGCCGCAATGTCCTCCATGGGAAGGATGCTGGCCTGTTGCGCAATTTCAATATCAGACGTCATCGCCATACCCCTTGTTTTTTAGAAGATTACACCATCTCAAATGCAGCCGTTCAAGGTAAAATGCACAGCATTGCCAACGCCGAGACACCACATGCTGAACGACACCACCTCCGCGCAAAAAGCCCAGACCCTCGCGGAAGCCCTGCCCTACATCAAACGCTTTTTTGACAAGACCATTGTCATCAAATACGGCGGCAACGCCATGACCGACCCGCACCTCAAGGAATGCTTTGCCAGCGATGTCGTGCTGCTCAAGCTGGTCGGCATGAACCCCGTCGTGGTGCATGGCGGCGGCCCGCAAATCAACGAGCTGCTGGACCGCCTGGGCAAAAAAGGCGAGTTCATCCAGGGCATGCGCGTCACCGATGAAGAAACCATGGATATCGTGGAAATGGTGCTGGGCGGTCAGGTCAACAAGGAAATCGTCAATCTGATCAACCGTAACGGCGGCAAGGCTGTCGGCCTGACCGGACAGGATGGCAACTTCATTCACGCGCACAAGCTGATGATCCCCAACAAGGACAAGCCGGACGAAATGATCGATATCGGCCAGGTCGGGGAAATCAGCGGCATCGACCCCAGCCTGATCCAGTTTCTGGATAGCGGCGACTTTATTCCGGTGATCGCGCCTATCGGCGTAGGCACCGAAGGCGAAACCTACAACATCAACGCCGATGTCGTGGCTGGCAAGCTGGCCGAAATCCTTGGTGCCGAAAAACTCATTTTGCTGACCAATACGCCTGGCGTACTGGACAAGGAAGGCAATCTGCTGACCGGCCTGACCCCCAAGCAAATTGACGATCTGGTGGCCGATGGCACCCTTTCCGGCGGCATGCTGCCCAAGATCAGCTCAGCGCTGGATGCCGCGCGCAGTGGCGTCAAATCGGTACACATCATCGACGGCCGGGTGGAGCACGCACTGCTGCTGGAAGTGCTGACCGATGAAGGGGTGGGCACCCTGATCAAGGCAAAGTAAAGCCAGACGCCCGCTTTGCGCCCTATCTGGATCTTTGATCTGGACGACACGCTGCACGACGCGTCCGCCCATATCTTCCCGCACCTGAATCGCGCCATGACGCAGTACATCATGGACACCCTGGCGCTAGGCGAGGCAGAAGCCCATGCCTTGCGCCAGCGTTACTGGCGTATTTATGGCGCCACGCTGAAAGGGCTGATGCGCCATCATGGCACTGACCCTTACCATTTTCTGGTGCGCACCCACGAACTGATGAACCTGCCCGACATGGTGGTGCATGCCAAGCGCCTGCGACATGCCCTGCTGCGCCTGCCCGGGCGCAAAGTCGTGTTCACCAATGCGCCCATGCAATACGCTCTGCGCGTACTCAAGCTGATTGGCGTGGAAGACATGTTCGAGATTGTGCATAGCGTCGAGTCCACGCGCTTTCACCCCAAGCCTTCCGTGCGCGGTTTTCAGAGTTTGCTGCGCACCCTGCACGCCCATCCCGGCCAGTGCATCATGGTCGAAGATAATCTCCCCGCACTGCGCACCGCGCGTCGCCTGGGCATGAAAACCGTGCACATTACACGTCGTTTGCACAAACCATGTTACGTATCTGCCAGACTAAACAGCGTGTTAGCGCTTACTCGTCACACAATATAGAAACAGCAGGCAGTCAGCTATTTCACTCGGCGACGTTTTCCCCTAAAATCCGCTAACCTTATTACCTAGCAAGGATGAGCAATGGCTGGAGAACGCAAACAACAGATTCTGGAAACGCTGGCAAAAATGCTGGAAACGCCCAAGCGCGAAAAGATTACCACCGCCTCTCTGGCTGCTCGCCTGAATGTGTCTGAAGCGGCGCTTTATCGCCACTTCGCAGGCAAGGCGCAGATGTTTGGTGGCCTGATCGAATTCATCGAGCAAACCCTGTTTGGCCTGATCAACAAAATCACCAGCGAAGAAACCGAAGGCATGAAGCAGGCACAGCGCATTGTGACCATCCTGCTGCTGTTCGCGGAAAAAAATCCCGGCATGACACGCGTACTGATTGGTGACGCGCTGGTGAATGAGGATGACGCGCTGCAAACCCGCATCAATCAGCTGTTTGATCGCATTGAGTCCACGCTCAAGCAAAGCCTGCGCATTGCAGAAACCCAGACTGGGCGTGAACTGCAACCTGAAGCCAAAGCCAATCTGATGCTGTGTTTTGTCGTGGGTCGCTGGCAGCAATTCGCCAAGAGCGGCTTCAAGCGCAAACCCATGGAATTCGTACAGCAGCAACTCGGGCTACTGATCAACTGAAACTGAGCTTTAGTCGGCACAGACGCTCTGTTAACAGAGGTAATAAAAAAGGCGGAACATGTCCGCCTTTTTTATTATCCGAACCGACAGGCTGATTACATTCGCGAACGGCGATAACCCACAAACATCAGCAAGCCCAGGCCCGTCAGCAGCATCACTGCCTTGGGCTCAGGAACTGGCCGCAAAGCCAGCTCCGCGGACTGGGCAGGCGCGGCTGGCGCATCAAAGCGGATATTGCTATCTGCCATGGCCGTCATGGAAAAGCGGTCGGCCCGGCCAGTATCGGCCATGGCCAGCAAGGTAGCGGTGTTGGCGGTCAAAGCCACCGGCTCATTCATGCTGAAATTGGCAGTGACTGCCTGATTGCCAGGCATTTCTGCTGCTTGTGCCGCGTGGTTGAGAGAAAGACCAACAACCGCGGCGATCAAGGAAGTACCAAGTGCTCGTTTCATGGTGCAGACTCCTTAAGTTACGTTTGGTGTAACTAAAGCAATCCGCGTGCCAACTTGCATAAGCCATAGGTTTCGGGCAAAAAATCGTCAAAAAGCGTTTAAATGCGGCGATTTATAGCATTAGCCAGTTGGTGTTCGAGCTGGCATGCACAAAGCGCGATCAATATGCACCAGATGCATGCCTGATACGCAACAATCTGCGTGCATGCTGCTTGCAAGTGGCGTGGCTATTGGCTTCCATTGAAGGTGTAGCGAATGACAGGCAGCGTACGCCTCACTCGCCTTGCCTGAAAGTGTCACCGCATGGTGACGTTTTTCAGGAATGTCGGACAGCCAATACTTCCTGCAAAGCACTCAGCCTGGCGGCAAATACCGCATTTTTGATCTCTTCGGGATGGGAAAACTGTCGGGCAATGGCGCCAGCATCCACCTGCATCACGGCTTGCAGCAGGTGCTTGAGATAAGCCGCTTCAGGAAAAGCTTTGTGCTCAAAGCCAGCACGGCCGCGCGAATCGCACTCGCAAGCCTTAAGAAAATCGTCAAACCGCGTCGGCTGACGCAAGGCATCCAGCTCCTGCAGAAAGTGCAGCAGTGTATCCGGCCGCATAGCGTTAACCTGATGCACCTTGCCATGAAACTTGGCCACCAGCTGCGCAAGCTCGCGGCAATCGTTGGGCACGCGCAGGCGCTTGACCACATCCTTGAGCAGATCCACGCTGCGCAACTCATGGCCAATATGCCGTGGCCAGATATCCGGCGGCGTGGTGCCCTTGCCCAGATCATGCGTCAAGGCGGCAAAACGAACTGGCAATGAATAGCCTTGGCTGGCCGCATAATCAATCACCATCATGACATGCACTCCCGTGTCGATTTCGGGATGATGCTGGGCTGGTTGCGGCACGCCCCACAGGCGATCCAGCTCGGGAAATATTCTCTGCAAGGCCCCGCAGGCACGCAGCATCTCAAACATGCGCGAAGGCTTAGCCTCCATCAGGCCCTTGGCCAGCTCCTGCCAGACCCGTTCCGGCACCAGGGCATCGACCTCGCCATCGGCGACCATCTGCTGCATCAGGGCCAGGGTTTCGGGAGCCAGGGTAAATTCGGTAAATCTTGCGGCAAAACGTGCGGCCCGCAGGATGCGCACCGGGTCTTCGGCAAATGCCGGGCTGACATGGCGCAATATGCGCGCCTCCAGGTCCGTTTTGCCATGGTAGGGATCAATCAGGCTGCCATCCTCAGCGCGGGCGATGGCATTGATGGTGAGGTCGCGTCGCGCCAGGTCTTCTTCCAGCGTGACATCGGGGGAGGCATGCACCTCAAATCCTTTGTACCCCTTGGCGGTTTTGCGCTCGGTGCGGGCTAGCGCATATTCCTCGTGGGTATCCGGATGCAGGAAGACAGGAAAATCCTTGCCGACACGACGAAAACCCGCCGCCTCCATTTCTGCAGGGGTGCTGCCGACCACGACATGATCCTGATCCTGCACGGGCAAGCCCAGCAGCGCATCGCGCACGGCGCCACCCACGACAAAGGTTTGCATGCCCAACAGGACCTAGCGACCTGCCAGGCCGCGAAAACGGTTATAGGCGTTGCGTGGCGTGTCATTGGTCAGGTATTCAGGCACCACCGCTTCCAGCGCGGTAGGCGTGACGCCCAGCACGGCGGGGAAAGGTGCACTGGTCACGCTATCCACCTCCATGGAGCTCAGGTTGTCACGCGTCATCAGCTTGACGGGCATTTTTTCCAGCGCATAGGCCTGCAGGTAAGAAAGCTTGTCGTTAAGCCCGACCACCATGCGCTTTTTGCCCAGCACAAACGCAACGAACAGAATGAGCTCTTTCATGGTGTACACGCGTGGGCCGCCCAATTCATATACCTGACCAAAGGTCTCGGCATTTTCAATGGCATTGGTAAATGCCTGGGCTACATCTTCCACCCATACGGGCTGAAAGCGGGCCTGGGGTTTCGCAAGGGCGACCACAGGCATGAGCTTGACCAGGCTGGCAAACAGATTGAGAAAGCTATCATTGCGGCCAAAAATGACCGATGGCCGGAAGATGGTGACATTCAGGCGATCGGCGTTGGCCAGCACAGGGGCTTCGCCTTTTGCCTTGGAACGCAGATAGGCACTGGGCGCATCGGGCGCCGCTTGCAGGGCGCTCATGTGCAGCAGGCGACAGACACCCAGCTTCACACACAATTGCACCAGGCGGCTGGGCAGCTCGGCATGCATGGCCTCGAAGCTGGCTTTGCGGCTCTCATGCAGTATGCCTATCAGATTGATCACCCCATCACAGCCTGTCAGGTGCGTACGCAAGGCCTGATCATCCATGACATCGCATTCCACGACTTGCACATTGGGCAGCAGGATCAGGTGTTTGCTGGCTTCACGCCGACGCGTCAGCACCTTGACCAGATAACCGGCCGCACTCAAACGGTGAACAATTGCGCTACCGACAAAGCCAGAACCACCGAGTACACATATTTGTTTTATTTTCATGCTTAGTTTTCCGCCTCTTCCGTCGTCATTACCCCTCCGCCGCCGCCCACTGTGCCGAGCCGCTGCTTGAGGCTTAGTATTTTAGTGCCCAGGCGATGCGCATAATAATAAGCATTGCCCATGACTTTCTGCACATAGTTGCGCGTCTCGCTGAAAGGAATGGTTTCGGCATAAATCGCCCCCTCCAGCGGTTGATCCGCCATCCAGCGCCGGGCGCGCCCCGGTCCTGCATTATAGGCCGCGGTTGCCATCAGGGATTGCCCGCCCATCAGATCCAGCGTGTAGCGCATATAGTAAGTCCCCAGCTGCACATTGGTATCCAGCTGGTGAATCATGGTGTTCTGATAGTTATCCAGCCCCATGCGCTTGGCGATCCACTTGGCAGTGGCAGGCATCACCTGCATCAGACCGGAAGCGCCCACGCCGGATTTGGCATAGTGCATGAAACGGCTTTCCTGACGGGTCAGACCGTAAATCCAGGCCTCATCCAGCCCCTGTTCCTTGGCAAAACCGCGCACGATTTCGCGATAAGGCGTGGGGTAGCGCAAGGAAAAATCATGCGTGCTGGTGGTCTTGTCGGCGGTAATAATCGCGAGGTCATACCACTCCTGCCTGGCGGCCAGCTCGGCAGCGGCAATCATCTGTTTGTCATCAAAGCCGGTGGTCGCTGCCGCCCACTCAGTGCGCGACTCCCAGCGCATGTCATAGCGCTGCAGTTCCATCGCCCGCTGTATGCCAGGGACGGCACTGACTGCCTCCACTTCTGCCGAGGTGGGGCGATAGCTGGCAGGCACCGCACTCAGCACGTCGCCCAGTTCGTCTTCCGCCAGCAAACCGTAATAGCTGCGCTCACGCGACAACGGCACCAGCAGGGCATTGGCCGCAGGGATCTGCTTTTGCTCTTTCAGCGCACGGCCTTTCCAGTAACGCCAGGCGGCCTCCTGCTGCTGCGTGGCTGGCATTTCGGCAATGGTGTTCAGCAATCGTGACCAATCGCTGACACGCAGCGCGGCACGGGCCTTCCAGGCCATCTGTTCCTTATCCAGGGCAGCCGCAGGCACGCGGTCATAAAAGCTCAGGGCGGCCGGGTCATGCCGACGCGCGGCATGCAGGGCTAACCTGCTCCAGAAATAATCTTGCTCTGCGGGCTCAAATGAAGCTTGCAGCTTTTGCCACATATCCAGCGCATACAAGGGCTGCGTGCGCGCCAGACGGTCCAGCGCATAGAGATTGAGCTCACGGCCATAGCGGGTTTTCAGGCTCAGCGTTTTCTTTTCGAGCGCCTGCTGCGGATTCTGATAAGTCTTGTCCAGCAACTTGAGCGCCGCGGCATCCATCGTCGATATACGCTGCGCCACCAGTTTGGCCGGGCTCACCTTGTTATCGGCCATCAGCAGCCTGAACTTTTCCCAGATCAGGTCATTACTCAAGGCGCCATTTTTCTGCATGCGATCGTACAAGGCGAGGCAATTGGCCGGCTGCTCGGCGGTGCTCATCCAGAGTGTTCGGCCTTCCGCAAGGGCATCGCTATCGCCACGGATGGCGCGACCTTCCAGCGCATAACAGCTGACCCCGGCATCATCCCGCTTCAAGGCGGGGAGTTCATCGAAAAAAGTCGTCCACTCCTGGCGCTTGGCGAGGCCTTTGAGCCACTCGCCGCGCACGCGGTCGGCAAATGGCATATCGGCATATTGGGCGAGAAAATTGCGTACGGTCTGGCTGTCCGACTGGTTGAGCCTCAGCAGCATCAACCAGTAATCGGCATAAGGGGCGAGCAGATAGTCTTGTGCCTGCATCTGTTGCAGGTCACGTTCCAGGGTAAGGTCATCCCGGTTTTTGTAGGCGATGCGGGCATCGTTGAACAACTCCTCGTTGCTGGCAGCATGCGCTGCGGGCACAAGAAGTACAGACGCCGCCGTGGACACCATGAGCATGAAAGCAAAACTGAAAACTGCGGAGTACCGTTGCATGGGTAAAGCCTGTGTCGATTACTACTGAGAAAAGCATAGCACAGGGCTACTGGCTATGGGGCACGAATAGGACACGTTTTGCCACGCAATCCCGCGCGGACAAACCAGCCCTGGGCTGTGAGATTACACCAAGGAAATCAGAACAGGATAATGCGGCCCATGGCCATGATGACCGCGGCCACAAACAGCAAAACACCGGTGAACTTGATCAATTGCCAGGAAAAGCGAAGGTAGCGTTTATCGCCGGACAGCAGGTAAACCGCCATGGAAACAGCCACCGCGATGACCCCGATGACCAGTAAAAGTCGCAAGACCAGCATCAGGGGCTACCCGGGCTCAGGCGTATTGCAGGACAGGCGGCATGCCTATCGGCGCCTGGAAGCCGCTAGGTGCTTCTTCGGTACGCTCGAAAGTGGCATATTCCCACGCTTCCTGATCGGCCAGCAAATTGCGCAACAGCTGATTGTTCATGGCATGGCCGGATTTATAGGCGGTATATGCGCCGATTACCGGATGACCCAGGACATACAGGTCGCCAATGGCATCCAGCACCTTGTGCTTGGCGAACTCGTCGTCATAGCGCAAGCCATCGTTGTTCAGCACGCGGTATTCATCCAGAACGATGGCGTTATCCAGGCTGCCGCCACGGGCCAGACCGTTAGAACGCAAGTACTCGACTTCATGCATGAAACCAAAAGTGCGCGCGCGGCTGATCTCCTTGATATAGGAGTTGTCAGCAAAATCGATCACAACGCGCTTGCCGCTGTGTTCAAACACCGGATGATTGAAATCGATAGTGAAATCCAGCTTGAAGCCGAAATAGGGGTCGAAGCGCACCCATTTGTCGCCATCGCGGACTTCCACTGTTTTCTTGATACGGAT
Organism: Methylovorus glucosotrophus; assembly: GCF_009858335.1. Classification (NCBI taxonomy): domain Bacteria; kingdom Pseudomonadati; phylum Pseudomonadota; class Betaproteobacteria; order Nitrosomonadales; family Methylophilaceae; genus Methylovorus; species Methylovorus glucosotrophus. The sequence continues at coordinate 406,135 of NZ_VMSE01000002.1, read as the reverse complement.
GAATTTCTTGAGCGCAGGCTGCTCGACTATCCCTGCCTGCTGCAGCAGGAAGACAAACGGACCGGCGCTGCCATCCATGATGGGCACTTCACCGGCGGTGAGATCCACCTGCACATTATCTACACCAAGGCCGGCCAAGGCGGACATCAAATGCTCGACGGTGGCTACGCGACTGCCGCCATGCTCCAAGGCTGAGCACAAACGGGTATCGGTAACGAATTGAGGCTGCACCTTGAATGCCGCCGTATCGGGCAGATCGACACGACGGAACACAATTCCGGTATCGGGCGCAGCCGGGCGCAAGGTCATCTCGACCTTGTCGCCTGTATGCAGCCCGACGCCGGTGGCGCGGATCACGGTTTTCAGTGTGCGTTGTTTCAACATGATTTCTTACACCCTGGGTATACAACCCGTTAACACTTGGGCCGCAGCATTAAGCACTGCGGCATTAACCTCAATTATTTCAACATCATAGCATATGCGCCGCCATAGCCGGCAGCTTTCCTCAAGCGAGAACCACACGGTTTTCGCCTGTTTTACTGGCTTTTACATGCGGGGTTGCCCCCTGCATCAACGCTGACAGCCTGTGTCGGGACGACACCAGCTCAGACTTTGATGCTGTACTGGCTAGTCAGCCTGTTTGCGCAGGAAGGCAGGAATATCGTATTCCTCCACACCCGACAGCTTCATGGCTTCCACCTGAGCACGGCGGCCGTTGCTGCTGAATACCGCTGGGCTTTCGTCTTCCACCACGCCACCGCCAACAAACATCGGCTGGTTGGTGGTACCGTCGCGCACCTGGGTCATCACACGCAGTTCAGGCTTCTGCTGACGACGGCCTACAATGCCATTCAAGCCTGTCGCCACCATGGTCACACGCAGACCATCGCCTATGCTCTCATCCACTACGTTACCAACGATGACGGTCGCATCTTCTGCAGTGAACGCCTTGATGGTGTTCATAACGTCATAGTATTCCTTCATCTTGAACGAGGTACTGGCGGTGATGTTAACCAGCACGCCACGGGCGTTAGCCAGATTCACATCTTCCAGCAGCGGGCTGGCAACAGCCTGCTCGGCGGCAATGCGAGCGCGGTCCGGACCGGTAGCCAGTGCGGAACCCATCATCGCCATACCCATTTCGGACATCACGGTGCGTACGTCAGCAAAGTCGACGTTGACCAGACCTGGGCAATTGATGATTTCGGCAATACCGGCCACGGCGTTATGCAACACGTCGTTGGCAGCCTGGAATGCTTCGAGGAAAGGCACATCTTCACCCAATACCTGCATCAGCTTTTCGTTCGGGATGATGATCAGAGAATCCACGTGCTTGGAAAGTTCCTCCAGACCTTCTTGTGCAACCTTGGTGCGCTTGCCTTCAAAGGCAAATGGCTTGGTCACGACAGCGACGGTCAGGATGCCCATTTCCTTGGCCACTTCAGCGATGATAGGAGCAGCACCAGTACCTGTGCCACCGCCCATGCCAGCAGCGATGAACAGCATGTCCGCGCCATCAATCACTTCCGCAATGCGGTCACGATCTTCCAGTGCGGCTTCGCGGCCGATTTCAGGACGGGCACCAGCGCCCAGACCCTTGGTGATATCCGTACCAATTTGCAGCACGGTCTTGGCATTGCTTTTCTTCAATGCCTGCATGTCGGTATTGGCGCAAATGAATTCCACGCCGCCTACCGCTTTTTCGATCATGTGCGCCACGGCATTGCCACCGCAACCACCTACACCGATAACCTTGATGACCGCCTCTTGCGAATCTCTATCCATAATTTCAAACATCTGTACATCCTCCTTGTTGTCTGCCTAACAAAATCTGCCTTAAATCACGTGCTACTGATGACACTGCTACTTGCTGCTACTAAAAATTGCCCTGAAACCAGCTCTTCATCCTGCTGAAAATCTGGCTCAAGGACGTGGATTCCATTTGCCCTTGCAACTGACGCTCGATCTGCTGCTTGCCCATCAACACCAGGCCCACACCCGTGGCATAGCGCGGGTTGCCGACCACTTCTGACAAACCGCCCACATAGCGCGGCATGCCCAGACGCACCGGCATGTGGAATATCTCTTCGCCGAGCTCGACCATGCCACGCATCATGGCGGAACCGCCGGTGATGACGATGCCGGAAGCAATCATTTCTTCCATGCCACTGCGGCGCAGTTCGCCCAGTACAAACTCATACAGCTCAACCACGCGCGGCTCGATGACTTCAGCCAGGGTCTGTACCGATAATTCCCGTGGATCACGGTTATCCACACCCGGCACTTCCACCACTTCGCGTGGATCCGCCAGTTGGCGCAGGGCGCAGCCATGCTTGATCTTGATTTCCTCAGCGGATTGCGTAGGCGTGCGGAACGCCACGGCCACGTCATTGGTAATCTGGTCACCGGCAATCGGCACCACCGCGGTATGGCGTATCGCGCCTTGCTTGAACACGGCAATATCCGTCGTGCCGCCACCGATATCCACCAGGCATACGCCCAGCTCTTTTTCGTCTTCGGTCAGCACCGCCATGCTGGAAGCCAGCGGTTGCAGAATGAGGTCGGTCACTTCCAGGCCGCAGCGCTTGATGCACTTGACGATGTTTTGCGCGGCTGCCACGGCGCCGGTGACGATATGCACCTTCACCTCCAGCTTCATGCCGCTCATGCCGTGTGGTTCACGCACATCTTCCTGGCCGTCGATAATGAATTCCTGCGTGAGGATATGCAGGATCTGCTGATCGGACGGCAGGGCAATCGCGCGCGCCGTTTCAATCACGCGGTCGACATCCATCTGCGTCACTTCGGCATCCTTGATCTTCACCATGCCATGGGAATTCAGGCTCTTGATGTGGCTGCCTGCGATGCCGGTGAACACGGTACTGATCTTGCAGTCCGCCATCAGCTCGGCTTCTTCCAGTGCGCGCTGTATGGCTTGCACAGTGGAGTCGATATTGACCACCACGCCTTTTTTCAAGCCGCGCGAGGCATGCTGTCCGAGACCAATGACTTTCAGTCCACCATCGGGCTGCAACTCCGCCACGATGGCGACGATCTTCGATGTGCCGACATCCAGTCCGACGATAAGATTCTTATCATCTCTAACCCTGCTCATTGATTTCTCCAGTATTTCAATTCATTCATTGTGGTGCTTATGCCGCCCGCGCTTTGGCTGTTATCGGCTCGTTCGTGGCCGGTTTTTCGGCCTTGCCTGTCTCAGGCTTGCGTACCGCAAACCCGTTCGGATATCTCAAATCGGCGTAGCGCACAGCCACCCCCAGCTTGGAAAGCGTGCCTTGATACACATCGGCAAACTTTTCCAGCCGCTCATCCATCTGCTCGCGCCCCAGTTCAATCACCATGCCCTTGTCAGTGCGTATCTGCCAGGCGCGGCGCGGTGTCAGCACCAGTTCGCTCACCCGCATACCGGCTACCGACAGCAGCTGGCTGTATTTGCCGTAGTGCTCGGCCACTTCATGCACGCCATCACCAGGCCCATAAAACACTGGCAGGTCACTATCCGAAGCCGCATGAAACAGTTCGCCATAGGTATTCACCAGCGCAATATCGCCCCAGCGTGCCAATTCGCGATGCTCCTCTACCGTGACCTCCAGCTTGTCCGGCCAGCGGCGGCGTACACTCACCGACCTTGCCCATGGCAGCTTTTCAAACGAACTGCGCGCCTGCTCAAGGTCCATCGTGAAAAAATTCCCCTGCAAGTGGCGGCTGACAATCAGCTTGATCTGCTCACGCGTTACATGGTCCAGCGAGCCATCCACCCGTACCTGGCGGATAGGAAAAATCGGCAGGTGCACGACCACAAACAGCGCGCCATACAGCATCAGCACCGCTGCCAGCGCAAACAGGAAGTTAGCGATCCAGTTCAGGACCTGGGGTTTATCCCACACGCGCCAACTCCAGTATGCGGATCACCAATTCGTCAAAGCTGATGCCATTGGCTTTGGCGGCCATTGGCACCAGGCTGTGGTCTGTCATGCCCGGCGACGTATTCACTTCCAGGAAGTAATGGCGGCCGGCTTCATCCCTCAGGAAATCCACGCGGCCCCAGCCACGGCCACCAATGGCACGGAAAGCCTGCAGCGCTTCAGCGCGGATACGGGCTTCCTGCTCGGCGGGCAAACCGCATGGGCACAGGTACTGCGTGTCATCGCGCAGGTACTTGGCTTCAAAGTCATAAAATTCGTTGGCCGGCACGATACGGATGATGGGCAGAGCTTCATCGCCCAGAATGCCCACGGTATATTCGCCACCGCCGACAAAACGCTCGGCGAGCACCAGTGGATCGGACTTGGCGGCAAGTTCGTATGCCGCTTTCAGCGCGCCGGACTGCTTGACCTTGCTGATGCCGATGCTGGAGCCTTCATTGGCTGGCTTGACGAACATTGGCAGACCCAGGCGCTGCTCCACTGCGGCAAAGTCGCTGCTGGCATCCAGCAGTTCAAAGTCCGGCGTTGCAATCCCTGCGGAGCGCCACAAGAGTTTGGTACGCCATTTATCCATGCCCACGCTGGAGGCCAGCACACCGCTGCCGGTGTAGGGAATGCCCATCAGTTCCAGTGCGCCTTGCACTGTGCCATCTTCACCAAAGCGGCCATGCAGCGAGATAAACACGCGGTCAAACGCCAGCAGTTCATGCAAATCGCGCTCGGCAGGATCAAAGGCAGCAGCCTCCACGCCCTGACGCAACAGGGCAGCCAGCACCGCGCCGCCGCTCTTCAGGGAGACCTCGCGTTCGCCGGAGCGCCCGCCCATCAATACCGCCACTTTTCCAAAATTTTTCATCATCACATCCGCTGGTTCATGTGTTTGCAGGTAAGCCTTGGTGGCTACCCTGCGCATTTACACTTCCCGCTCTCCTGTTTCCGTCTCGCCTATCATTCTTACTTCTTGCTGCAACTCAATGCCAAACTTGGCTTTTACCGACTCGCGCATATGCGCAATCAACTGTTCAATTTCTGCCGCCCTTGCCCCACCGAGATTGACGATGAAGTTGGCATGCTTTTCCGATACCTGCGCCCCACCAATCTGGTAGCCCTTGAGCCCACACTCTTCAATCAACCGCGCCGCATAATCGCCTGGCGGATTGCGAAAAGTCGACCCTGCATTCGGCTGGTTAAGCGGCTGCGTCGCGAGCCGCCTTGCCAGCAATTGCTTGATCTTCTGCTCAGCCTCTTCCGCATCGCCCGCTAGCAGGCTGAACCACGCTGCGATAAACCATTCCTGCTCGCCCAGCCAATGCTCAGGCTGACCAGCCAGCGCCACATGCCGATAGCTGGCATGGAACTCGGCACGACTGCGCTCATGCAGTTCGCCCTGACGGTCCATGGTCAGCACCCGCTGCACGATGTCCCAGGTTTCTCCGCCATGGCAGCCTGCATTCATGGCCAGCGCACCGCCCACGGTGCCAGGAATGCCCGCCATGAACTCGCCCCCCTGCAAGCCTTGCCGCGCGCTGAAGCGGGCCAGCTTGGCGCAGGTCACACCCGCTTCGGCATAGAGCTCGCCATTCACCATCTCCAGCCCGGTCAGCACGTTATGCATCACGATCACCGTGCCGCGCACACCGCCATCGCGCACCAGCAGATTGGAGCCTAGACCGATGAAATGCACCGGCTCGTCCTTGCTCAGCGTGCGCATGAACTGCTGCAAATCCTGAAGCCCCGCCGGGATATACAGACGATCCGCCAGACCACCCACGCGCCAGCTGTTATAGCGCTCCAATGGCGCATTCAGCATCAGTTCACCTTGCATGGGGAGCTGCTGGGCCATCATGCCGTCGCGGCCTCCCTGGTCTTGGCAGCGACTTGTCCAATCGAGCCTGCGCCCATCACGATCACCACATCGCCATCCTGCGCCACACCCAGAATGGCCTCTGGCAACTCAGCAGTCGTCTCGACAAACAGGGGTTCCACCTTGCCTGCCACGCGAATGGCGCGTACCAACGCACGACCATCGGCAGCGACGATAGGCGCTTCACCCGCCGGATATACATCGCTCAGCAACACGGCATCGGCGCTCGACAGCACTTTTACAAAATCCTCAAAGCAATCCCGGGTGCGCGTGTAGCGGTGCGGCTGGAAGGCCAGCACCAGACGGCGACCAGGGAATGCACCACGGGCAGCGGCAATCACCGCCTGCATTTCCACCGGGTGATGGCCGTAGTCATCAATCAGGGTAAATTGGCCGCCATTGCGGGCTGGCACTTCGCCATAGCGCTCAAAGCGGCGCCCTACGCCCTTGAACTCGCGCAGCGCCTTGATGATGGCGGCATCGGGGACATTCAATTCGCTCGCCACCGCAATCGCCGCCAGCGCATTCAGCACATAGTGGTTGCCAGGCAGGTTGAGCGTGACATCAAACTCGGTAGTCACGCCATTAATGCGCTGAACCGTGAAGTGCATGGTGCCGTTATCTGCCCGCACGTTTTTGCCACGGATGCGCGCATCTTCCGAAAAGCCATAGGGCATGATCGGCTTGGTCACGCTGGGCAAAATGGCCCGGATGTTGGGATCATCAATACACAACACTGCCATGCCCCAGAACGGCAGCTGCTGCAGAAACTCGACAAACGCGCCCTTGAGCTTTTCAAAGTCGTGCCCATAGGTATCCATATGGTCGGCATCGATATTGGTGACCACCGAAATCACCGGCGACAGGTGCAGGAATGAAGCATCGGATTCATCGGCCTCGGCCACAATGAACTCACCGGTGCCCAGTCGCGCATTGGCACTGGCGGCTTCCAGGCGACCGCCGATGACAAAGGTCGGGTCCATGCCCGCTTCGGCCAGAATGCTGGCGATCAGGCTGGTGGTGGTGGTCTTGCCATGCGTGCCGGCCACGGCAATGCCCTGGCGGAAGCGCATCAGCTCGGCCAACATCAGCGCCCGTGGAATCACCGGCGTATTGCTGGCACGCGCGGCGATGATTTCCGGATTGCTTTCGTTCACCGCACTCGACACCACCACCACATCGGCATCGCTCAGGTGCGCGGCTTCATGGCCCTGATACACCTTGGCACCCAGGCTGTTCAGACGCTGGGTAGTGGCATTGCTCGCCAGGTCAGACCCGCTGACGCCAAAGCCCAGATTCAGCAGCACCTCGGCAATGCCGCTCATGCCCGAGCCGCCGATGCCGACAAAATGCACGTTTTTTACTTTATGTTTCATATCGCAGCTCCACCCCGGGATGTCAGGGCCATACTTTCCAGTTCATTGGCGATGGTCTCGGTCGCCTGTGGGCGGCCCAGACTGCGCGCTGCCAGCGCCATTTCCAGCAGCCGCGTGCGATTCAGTTCCTGCAACAAATTGGCCAGACGCTGTGGCGTCATTTCCTGCTGCGGCAGATGCACGGCTGCGCCTTGCGCCGCCATCCAGGCCGCGTTGTCACGCTGGTGCGAAGTGGTCGACACCACCAGCGGCACTAGGATGGAGGGCACACCCGCCACTGCCAGCTCGCTCACCGTAATGGCACCGGCGCGACACACCAGCACATCCGCTTCGCTATAGGCCTTGGCCATATCTTCAATAAAAGGCAGCACCTCAGCTTCCACGCCTGCCGCGGCATAGGACGCCCGCAACATATCCACCTGATCAGCACCAGACTGATGGGTCACCGTGGGACGCTGCTCCATGGGAATCAGCGCCAGCGCACGTGGCAAATTCACATTCAGCACTTGTGCGCCCAGACTGCCGCCCACTACCAGCAGATGCAGCGGGCCCTGACGTTTGGCATAGCGCTCTTCCGGTGCAGGCACTGCCACAATCGCGGCGCGTACGGGGTTACCGGTCACGCGCGCCTTGACGGCCATACCACCCAGGCCGCCTTCGCCACCCTCAAAACCAAACAGGATGCGGTTGGCCGACTTGGCTAGCGCACGATTCGACATCAGCAACGCTGCATCGGCATTCACCAGCGCCAGCGGTACCTTGCACAAACGGGCAGCCCAGCCACCCGGCACGGTCACATAGCCGCCCATGCCCAGCACTGCGGCGGGTTGCAATTGCTTGATCAGCTTGCAGGCCTGCCAGGTGGCGGCCAGCAGCTTGAATACACCTTTGGCGGTATGCACCAAGCCCTTGCCGCGCAACCCGGAAAAATCCAGCCGCGTCATGGCAATGCCACTGGGTGGCACCAGGCGGTTTTCCATGCCATGCGTCGTGCCCAGCCAGTGCACCTGCCAGCCGCGACGCTGCATCACATCGGCAATCGCCAGGCCTGGCATCACATGCCCGCCCGTACCAGCCGCCATGATCAGGAGCGTCTTGCTCATGCTGGCAATCCTTTCTGCAACCTGGCGTTTTGGCTACGGCCGCTGCGCTTAACTGGCATGCGCCAGTTAGCCTTCGCCGAAACAGACGCCTGAGTCTCCTGCACCATCATTACGGAAGGCCGCGTCATCATGCTGGCAATCCTTTCTGCAGGCGTCTGTTTTCCCAATCGATCCGGAGCAAGACCGCCAGTGCGATGCAGTTGGCGAGGATGCCGCTACCGCCGAACGAGAGCAGCGGCAGGGTCAGGCCTTTGGTGGGCAAGAGCCCCATGTTCACGCCCATGTTGATGATGCCTTGCACGCCCATCCAAACGCCTATGCCTTGTGCCAGCAGGGCGGAGAAGTAACGCTCGTTGCCGATGGCTTCTTTGGCGATGCCGAAGGCGCGCAGGATCAGCCAGGCGAAGAGTGCAATCACGACCATGACGCCGACAAAACCCAGCTCTTCGGCGATCACGGCCAGCAGGAAGTCGGTATGCGCTTCGGGCAGGTAAAGCAGTTTTTCCACGCTGGCCCCCAAGCCAACGCCAAACCACTCGCCACGGCCAAACGCGATCAAGGCGTGCGACAGTTGATAGCCCTTGCCGAACGGATCAGCCCATGGGTCCATGAAACCGATCACACGTTGCAGGCGGTATGGTGAGCTCCAGATCAGGCCGACGATGGCAATCGGCAACAGGGTCAGCAGACCAGCGAAAATACGGCCATTGATGCCACCCAGCCAGAGGATGGAAATGGAGATGGCGGCGATGACGGCAAATGCGCCGAAATCAGGCTCGCGCAACAGCAGCCAGCCGACCAGCAGCATCACAAACACCATGGGCAGGAAGCCTTTGGTAAAGCTATCCATCACGGCCGATTTGCGGATGGTGTAATCCGCCACGTAAATGGCGGCAAACAGCTTCATGAACTCCGATGGCTGCAGATTGATGATGAACAGCGACAGCCAGCGCTGGCTGCCATTCACATTGCGCCCCACACCGGGGATCAGCACCAATACCAGCAGCGCAATCCCGGTCAGGAACAGATACGGCGCCATTTTCTGCCACATGGCCGTGGGCACCTGGAAGGCCATCAAACCGGCGATCAGGCTGATGACAATAAAGACCGCCTGACGAATCAGGAAATAGGTACTTTGATGGCCGGTGGCCTTGTCTGCTTCGGCCAGGGCGATGGAGGCGGAATACACCATCACCAGGCCTATGCCCAGCAAGATCAGCGTGACCCAGACCAGCCCCTGATCATAGGTAGCGCTATTGAAACGCTCGCGGCTGCCGAGGGTGATCATCATGACTGCACCTCCTCGTGACGCGTCACCAGATCAGCCACGGCGGCGATAAAGACTTCGGCACGGTGGGCGTAGTTGCGGAACATATCAAAGCTGGCACATGCGGGTGACAGCAGAACGGCGTCGCCGGGCGTCGCGGCAGCATAAGCCTGCTGCACGGCTTCTTCCAGACTTGCGGCTTGCAGGCGTGGCACCGGGCTGCCTTGCAAAGCGGCCTCAATCAGCGCGGCATCGCGACCTATCAGCACCACGGCGCGGGCATTCTGGTCGACTGGCTCACGCAGCGGGCTGAAATCCTGGCCCTTGCCATCGCCACCGGCAATCAGCACCACCTTGCGTGGCAAGCCAGCCAGCGCAGCGCAGGTCGCGCCCACATTGGTGCCCTTGGAATCATCGTAAAAAGCGATGTCATGCAGATCAGCCACCCACTCCACCCGGTGTGGCAAGCCTTTGAATTCGCGCAGCACATGCTGCAGTGGCGCCCAATCCACTCCGATGGCACGGCACAAGGCCAGCGCTGCCAGAGCGTTGGCGGCATTGTGCAAGCCGGGGATACGCAGCTCTTCCACATGCAGAATGGGATGTGCGCCTTGTGCCAGCCAGAGTTGATCATGCAGCGCCAGCAGGCCATAGGCATGAGACTCGACAGGCAGATCCAGGCCAAATGTCACCACGGGCTGATCCGGCAAGGCCATGTTGCGGCACCAGGCATCTTCGCGGTTGAGCACCTGTACGCCAGCCCCTTTGAGGATGCGCGCCTTGGCGGCAGCGTATTCCGGCATGCCGGGGTAACGATCCATATGATCTTCGGTCACGTTCAGCACGGCGGCGGCATCGGGTGCCAGGCTGCTCGTGGTTTCGAGCTGAAAGCTGGAAAGCTCCAGCACGTAAACATCGGGCGCGCCGTCGGTTTCCACCTGACGCAGCGCATCGAGCACGGGCAGGCCGATATTGCCAGCCACCACAGTCTTGAGACCAGCCGCCTTGCACATTTCACCCACCAGCGTGGTGACGGTGGTCTTGCCATTGGCACCGGTAATCGCGATCACCTTGCTGCTGCGCGGACGGAACTGGGCAAACAGCTCAACATCGCCCACCACCTGAATACCATTGGCCAGTGCCTGTTGCACTTCCGGCTCGGCCAGCGCCACACCAGGGCTGATCACCACCAGATCAACCGCATTGAACATGGTGGAACGGAATGGCCCGGTATATACCGTGAGCTGAGGGAACTCCGCCTTGAGCGTATCCAGATTGGGCGGTGCCGTGCGCGAGTCGGCAACAGACAGCACGGCACCCTGGCCGCGCAGCCAGCGCAAGGCCGAAAGGCCGGTATCACCCAGCCCCAGCACCAGCACCTGTTTGCCTGCAAGATCGCGCATGATGGTCTTTGTTTTCCTTAACGCAGTTTCAATGTGGATAAGCCGACCAGTACCAACATCATGGTAATGATCCAGAAGCGCACGACGACTTGCGTCTCTTTCCAGCCCTTTTGTTCATAGTGATGGTGCAAGGGCGCCATCAGGAAAATGCGTCGACCAGTGCCGTAGCGCTTTTTCGTGTATTTGAAATATGTCACCTGGGCGGCTACAGACAGGGTTTCCATCACAAACACGCCACCCATGATGAACAGCACGATTTCCTGACGCACAATCACGGCCACCACGCCGAGTGCGGCACCAAGCGCCAGCGCACCGACGTCACCCATGAACACTTCGGCGGGGTAAGCGTTGAACCACAGAAAGCCCAAACCTGCGCCTGCCATGGCAGTGCAAAACACGGCCAGCTCGCCCGCGCCGGGAATATAGGGAATGCCCAGATATTTGGAGAAATAGAGGTGGCCCGCGGCGTAGGCAAAGATCGCCAATGCGCCTGCTACCAGCACAGTGGGCAGAATGGCCAGACCATCAAGCCCATCGGTCAGGTTGACGGCATTGCTGCTGCCGACGATGACAAGATAGGTCAGCACAATAAAGCTGGCAGCACCCAGCGGCACGGTGACGGTTTTAAAGAAGGGGAAAATCAGCGTGGTTTCCGCCGGGATGGTAGAGGTATGCCACAGGTAGATTGCCGCGCCAAAGCCCAGCAGACTCTGCCAGAAGTATTTTTCCTTGGCAGACAGGCCTTTGGGGTTGCGGTGCACCACTTTGCGCCAGTCATCCACCATGCCGACGATGCCAAAGCCCAGGGTAACAATCAGCACCACCCAGACAAAACGATTGGTCAGGTCCGCCCACAACAGCGTGGAAATACCAATCGCCACCAGAATCAGGGCGCCACCCATGGTCGGCGTACCGGCCTTGACCAGATGGGTCTGTGGACCGTCATCGCGCACAGATTGGCCCACCTTGTACTGGGTCAGCTTGCGAATGAGGCCGGGGCCAACAATGAAGGAAATAGCCAGGGCCGTCAGCGTCGCCATGACGGCACGCAGGGTGATGTAATTGAAGACGTTAAAACCGCGTACGTCTTGCGCAAGCCAGCGGGCAAGTTCCAGTAACATTAGTGCGCCTCCTCTTTCGTATTATTTTGTTCACTCACAATCAACTGCACGACGCGCTCCATGCGCATGAAGCGTGAGCCTTTCACCAGCACCACGGTATTGGCATCCATCTCGTGGCAGAGGCCAGCCACCAGCTGCTCGGGCGTTTTATAATGATGGGCAGGGTCACCAAAGGCCTTGCTCATTTCCAGGGACAAATCACCCAGCGTGTAGAGACCGTTAATGCCAGCCTCACGGGCGTATTGGCCGATTTCGGTATGCATGGCAGCGGCGGTTTCCCCCAGCTCGCCCATGTCGCCCAGCACCAGCAGGCGCTTGCCCGGGCGGGCGGCAAGCACATCAATCGCAGCTTTCATGGAGGCCGGGTTGGCGTTATAGGTGTCATCAATCACCAGCGCCTGACCGATACCAGCGCGATGCTGCAGACGGCCATCCACACCATCAAAGGCTTCCAGGCCCTTGGCTATCGACTCAGGCCTTGCGCCCATGGCAATGGCCACCGTGCTGGCAGCCAGGGCATTGCGCACATTGTGCAAACCCGCCACTTGCAGATTGAAGGCAATGCCGCCTATGGGCGATTTCATGTAGACATAACTGGTATCAGCACGCAGCTCATAATTGGCCGTAACATCGGCCATCTTGGCGAGGCCAAAGGTCAGAATGTCATGCTCGCCTGCGAGCTCGGTCCACAGCGGCGCGTAAAGATCATCGGCATTGATGACGGCCATGCCTTCCAGCGCCAGCCCTTCAAAGATTTCACCCTTGGCGCGGGCGATGCCCTCTACGGAGCCAAGCCCGCCCAGATGGGCACTGGTGGCATTGTTGACCAGCGCCACGGTAGGCCGCGCCATCTGGCTCAGGTAGCGGATTTCACCGAAATGGTTCATGCCCATCTCGGCCACGGTGTATTTGTGCGAAGGCCGCAAGCGCAGCAGGGTCAGCGGCAGGCCAATGTCGTTATTGAGATTGCCACGCGTCGCCAGCACGGCATTGCTGTCACCGGCCTCGGCACGCAGAATGGAAGCGACCATTTCCTTGACCGTGGTTTTGCCGTTGCTGCCGGTAATCGCTGCCACCGGAATCGAGAAACGGTTGCGCCACACGGCGGCCAGCTGGCCCAATGCCAGGCGCGTATTCTTGACCACCACGCCAGCGGCCATGCCTGGCTGGGCCTCTGCCACCAACGCAGCCGCGGCACCGGACTGCAGTGCCTGCAGCACATAGGCGTGACCATCAAACCGTTCGCCACGCAGGGCAATAAACAGCTGGCCTGGCACGATATTGCGGCTATCGGTGCCCACGCTGGTGAACAGCACATCTTCCCCCACCAGCTCGCCGCCTACTGCAGCCGCCAACTCGGACAAACGCATCATGCGACGGCTCCTAATAATGTTGTGACGACATCGACATCGCTATACGGATGCCGAACGCCTTTGATTTCCTGATACGTTTCATGTCCCTTGCCTGCTACCAGCACGATGTCCCCTGGTGCGGCCTGCTCAATGGCGTGGGCAATCGCAGCACGACGGTCCACCATGATCTGGTGATTTCTACCCATGCTGGCGGTAATGTCGGCAATGATGGTGTCCGGGGTTTCGCTGCGGGGATTGTCGCTGGTGACCACCACGTGATCGGCCAGACGGCTGGCAATGGCGCCCATCATCGGCCGCTTGCCGGCATCGCGATCACCACCGCAACCAAACACGCACCAGAGCTTGCCGCGGGTTTGCTCGCGCAGGGCCTGCAATGCATTTTCCAGGGCATCGGGGGTATGGGCGTAATCAATGACCACCACGGGCATGGCGTTGCCACCGTATTGTTCCATGCGCCCTGGCACGGGCTTCAAGGTGGCGATGGCTTGCGCGGCAGCCTCCAGCGGCACATCCATTGCCAGCAGGGTCGCCAGCACGGCGAGCAGGTTATAGGCATTAAATCGGCCCATGACTGCGGCGTGCAGTGTCACATCCCCCCAAGGCGTCGTCACCGACAGTTGCATGCCGGTTTCATGCAGATGCAGGCTGGTGCAATGCACATCGCCGCTTTGCATGCCGTAACTCAACACCGGGCGCCCTTCGGAGCGCAGCGCCTGCAAAAAGGTCAGCCCATAGGCATCTTCTGCGTTCAATACCGCCAGCTTGAGGCCAGGCCACTCCATCAGGCGGCGCTTGGCGGCAGCGTAGCTGTCCATATCGCCGTGATAATCCAGATGGTCGCGCGTGAGGTTGGTAAACACGGCAACATCAAAATGCACGCCATTGACGCGACCCTGGTCCAGCCCATGCGATGAGACTTCCATGGCGGTGGCTACCGCGCCCTGTTTCAGGTACTCGGCCAGCAGACCGTGCAACACAATAGGATCCGGCGTGGTATTGATGGCGGTAGCAAGCTCCCCGGGGAAACCATTGCCCAAGGTGCCGATGACAGCGGTTTTGCGTTGCAGGCTATTCAGGCAATGGGTGAGCCACTGCGTGCAGGAGGTCTTGCCGTTAGTACCGGTCACCCCCACCATCCACAACGCGCGGGAAGGGTGACCATAGAATTCATCGGCGATCTCGCCGGCCTGCTTGCGCAAGTCTTTCACCGGCAGATTGACGGCCTGCAGATCAGTCGGCCAGCTAAAGCCTTCGGCCTCCCACAATACGGCGCCAGCGCCATTGGCAATCGCCTGCGGAATATAGGCCCGACCATCGGCAGCGTCGCCAGGGTAAGCCACAAAAAGACTGCCCGCCGTCACCTTGCGGCTATCGGAAGTCAGGCTGCTTGGGCGTATGCCGAGATCATGCAGGGAGGCAAGGATGGTCATTACACCACCTCCTTGATCTCAGGCGCATCTTCTGGCGGGATCACGATATTGTCGTTGGGCGCATCCTGTGGCACCGCGAGCATGCGCAGCGCGCCGGCCATGATGGCACTGAACACTGGCGCCGCCACGGTGCCGCCGTAATATTGGCCACTGCTCGGTTCATCCACCATCACCGCAATAATCAGGCGCGGGTTGGAAGCCGGAGCCAGCCCCACAAACGAGGAGACATATTTATCGGCCAGATAACCGCCCGGCCCCAGCTTGTGGGCCGTACCGGTTTTGCCTGCCACACGGTAACCCGCTATCTGGGCACGTGGCGCCGTGCCGCCTGGCTGCACGACCAACTCCAGCATATCGCGCACGGCGAGCGCCGTTTTGGCGGAAAACACTTGCTGACCCACCGGGGTTTCTTTCAGCTTCAGCAGCGAAACCGGCTTCAGCTCCCCATCATTGGCAAACACGGTATAGGCCCGCGCCAGCTGCAAGAGCGTGAGACTGATACCGTGACCAAACGACATGGTGGCCTGCTCGATAGGCCGCCAGTTCTTGTAATTGCGCAGACGGCCGGAAGCTTCGCCGGGGAAGCCGATATGGGTCGGGCTGCCAAAGCCCATGTGGTTATAAATGCCCCACAGATATTGCGGCTCCAGCGTCAGGGCCATCTTGGCCGAACCAACGTTGGAGGATTTCTGAATCACCTGCGCCACCGTCAGCATGCCTTGCGGGTGAGCGTCATGGATAGTCGCCGGGCCAATACGCAGAATGCCAGGCGCGGTCTGGATATGGGTATCTGGCGTGAAATGTCCGGACTCCAGGGCAGCGGCCGCAGTAAATGGCTTGAGGGTGGAGCCCGGCTCAAAGGTATCAACAATGGCGCGATTGCGCGAACGCCCGGCCATATTGACCGGGTTGTTGGGGTTGTAGGTGGGCAGATTGGCCATGGCCAGTACTTCACCGGTACGGGCATCCAGCACAATGGCAGCGCCGGCCTTGGCTTTGAACTGATCGACGGCATGCGCGAGTTCGCGGTAGGCCAGATACTGGATCTTGCGGTCTATCGACAGCACCAGATCATGGCCATCCTGCGGGACTTTGACGGCTTCCAGGTCTTCCACAATATGACCTTGGCGGTCCTTGATCACGCGACGGCTGCCGGATTTGCCGGAGAGCCAATCCTGGTAGCGCAGCTCAAAGCCTTCCTGGCCATTTTCATCGATACCGGTAAACCCGACCAGATGCGCCATGACTTCGCCAGCTGGGTAATAGCGACGGTATTCGCGCTGCATGAAAACACCGGGCACGCCAATCTGCATGACTTGCTTGGCAAGCTCGGGCGGAATGCGGCGCTTGATGTAGACAAACTCGCGCGGATTATTGGCGAGTTTTTTATTGAGTTCGGCGGGCTTCATTTTGAGTAGCGTCGCCATTTTGCTGATCTGCTGCGGCGTGGCCTGCACGTCCGGCGGACTCGCCCAGATCGACTCCACCGGCGTACTGATGGCCAGTGGCTCACCAAAACGATCGGTGATCATGCCGCGATGCGCTGGCAGCTTCATCGAGCGGCTATAGCGGGCATCGCCCTCTTTCTGCAGAAAGCCTTTGTGCATGCTTTGCAGGTAGATACTGCGGCCCAGCAATGCGGCAAAACCCGCCATCACCACGATCAACAATACGCGGCGACGCCAGGCGGGGAGCTTGATCACGGGAGGCTGAATCACGCGCGACCTCATGGCTGGGCACCTCGCGTCACCACCTGCACCCGCTTGGCATCCGGCACCTGCATATGCAGACGCTGGTTGGCTATCTGCTCAATCCGCGCGTGCATGGCCCAGGTGCTTTGCTCCAGCTGCAACTGGCCCCACTCCACGTCATATTGCTTGGCGGCATCTTCCTGTTGCTGCAATTCGATATAGAGCTTACGCGACTTGTGCTGGGACGTGATGACGCCTAGCGCCGTTACAATCAGTACCATGAAGAGGATGAGGTTGAGCCGCGTCATGATGGTTATGCCACCCCCGTACGCTCGGCCACACGCAGCACGGCGCTGCGTGAACGTGGGTTGCGCTTGATCTCAGCAGCACTGGGCTTGATGGGCTTGCCCACCGCCATCATGCGTGGCTGCGGCAAATCTTTCGCCAGCACCGGAAAGTTGGCAGGCAAGTCGTCGCGATCCTGCTCGCTGCGCACAAAGCGTTTTACGATGCGGTCTTCCAGCGAGTGAAAGCTGATCACGGCCAGACGACCACCTGGTGCCAGGGCATCCAGGCATTGCGGTAAAACTAGCGACAACTCCTCAAGCTCCTGATTGAGGAAAATCCGTAAAGCTTGAAAGGTGCGCGTCGCCGGGTCTTGCCCAGGCTCGACTTTGGGGATCGCCCCAGCCACGACCTTGGCAAGCTGTCCTGTAGTGGTGAGGGCATTCCCCCCTGTGCGTGCCGCAACAATCGCCCTTGCAACCTGTTTAGCAAACCGTTCTTCACCATATTCTTTAATTACCCCCGTAAGTTGTTGCTCGGACGCCTCCGCCAGAAACTCAGCGGCTGTTTGCCCACGGCTTTGATCCATGCGCATGTCCAGCGGACCGTCAAATCTGAAACTGAAACCGCGCTCGCCTTCGTCGATTTGCGGCGATGAAATTCCAAGGTCCAGCAAGACCCCGTCGACCTGCTGGATGTCTTGGGCGCGCAATACTTCGCCCAACTCGGAAAAGTGATGATGGTGTATGGAAAAACGTGGATCCTGAATGGACTGGGCAGCCGAAACAGCTGCCAGATCACGGTCCAGGCCCAAAAGGCGACCATCTGCGCCTAATTGCTCGAGAATTTTGCGGCTATGACCACCGCGACCAAAGGTGCCATCCACGTAAATGCCATTCGGCTTGATCGCCAGGGCAGCGACCGCCTCTTCAAGCAATACCGAAACATGTGGGGACACAACGACTTCGGAGGGGGATTGTGAGCGCGCGCTCACAGTGAGAATCCTTCAAGTTCGGCCGGCAGCACCATTTCGTCGGCGGCCATCACCTGATCAAGCTGGGCTCGCCAGGCGTCCATGTTCCAGAGCTCAAAATGGCTACCCTGACCGACCAGCATGGCCTGTTTTTCCAGACCGGCAAATTCGCGTAATACCGGAGACACCAGCAGGCGGCCTGCGCTATCCATGTCGATATCTTCGGCAAAGCCCACCAGCAAACGCTGCAGACTGCTGGACTGGCGGTCAAAACTGGAGAGCGCCATCATTTTGGCCTGAATGGGTTCCCAGGCAGGCTGGGGATAAAGGAGGAGGCAGCGGTGTGGATGCGCAGTGAGCACCAGATGACCGGCGCACTGGGACAACAGGGCATCGCGGTGCTTGGCCGGCACGGCCAATCTGCCCTTGGCATCCAGATTCAATGATGTAGCACCGCGAAACATTTAAAACACACACCCCTTTGCCAATTGTCGGGTTAGAAAAATTGCTGACCGCCCTTAGCCTCGGCCAGCAATCTCCCACAAAAACCCACATTTCTCCACTTACGCCCACTATAGTTAAAAAAATAAGGGCATGCAAGCGGTTTTTTGCTATTTTTCCTTTATGGGACAATGACTTAGCGAATTTTGCTGCTAAAAAATTAGTTGTTTAAAAATAAGGAGATAGCCAATTAACTGAAAGTGCTTTGTGAGAACAATCTTTGATGTGACTGAATCGTGAGGTGCTCGATAATCAGGTGGGGGAAAGTGGTGTAAATCGGGTCAAAATCAGAGGGAAAAACAGAAGCAATAAAAGGAAGTTGGCCGATAAGCCGGGTTCTGTCGCATCTTGCGATGCGTGACAGTCATTCATCTAGGCGCACGATTGCTCGTACGCTCAAGCAACCTACCCGGTAGCAGCGCGAGCCACGCCCTTGCTACCCTATTTGGTCTTGCTCCGGATGGAGGTTACCGCGTTTCACCGTAACTTAATACGCTCGTCTCTGTGGCCCTGTTCCTCGCCTCACGGCGTACGGCCGTTAGCCGTCATCCTGCTCTGCGGAGCCCGGACTTTCCTCCCCCCGCTTGCGCGGGCGGCGACTGTCCAGCCAACTTCCGCGTGCATTCTAACACGCGAGCGCATGAGATTCGGGCGCGAACACAACTACCAGGAGGAAGGCGGCGGCCCAGGTGGGGCATTCTGCGACCGCCCATCAGCGCCAGCCGGCGGACGTGGACGGCATTGCTGCAATGCCTGAGGGGTTTTGGCCGCCTGCACGCAGGCGAGCTCGGCATTAAGCCGTTGAATGGCGTCCTGCCTGGCGGCAGCAAAATCCTGCGGAGGTGGAGGCGGCGGCGCATCAGCCGAAGCGAGCGAGGCCGACAACAGTAACGCGATGGCAATTGGGCTATGGATGGAACGCATATCAAGAACTCCCAGATAATGGAGCAACGAGTATAAGCAGGCCGGCGAGAGCGATCAGCCGGGTTTACCGGTTTTTACAGCTTTGACGCGAATTTATTCACAATGGCCATCATGCACGCCGATGGGCTTATGGCCGCTTGGCAAAGAACTGCACGGGCTGAGGCGGCGGCATGGCGAGGACAGGTTTGCGTACCTTGCCCATGACATGCATCTCACACCGCTTGCAGTCAAATTTGAGAGTAATCCTGTCCTTGCCGCTGATCAGGGTCATGGGCTCGGCGGTAATCGTCCCCTGCACACCGATGACGCCTTTGGCTTCCTTGGGGCACATGGCATAGCTATAGCGCAGACAGTGCTTGGTAATCATCACCGGCACTTCGCCCAGCTCTTCATTGGCTTCATAGGCAGCGGCAATCGCGCTGACACCATGCTTTTCATAAAACGCCCGCGCATGCTTGTTGTAGACGTTGGCGAGATAGCTCAGAGTATCTTCCGGATAAACAGCGGGCAGCTGGGCGGGAATCGCCGGTTGCGGGCGGGGATAGGTTTGCAGCCGCGTATCTTCCAGCGCGGATACCGCATCGCGGCGCAGGCCGTTAATGATGGATGCCGCCAGGAACCAGGGCTGGGCAATCTCAAGCCGGATGTCGCGTGCCACAAAATCGGTAGCGCCCAGTTTGGTCAGGTTATCGCGCAAGCTGGCATAGGCTTTCTCGGCCTGCTGGGCCGGCTGCTTTTCCGCCACGCATTGCGCATGCGCAGTGACGCCATCTTCATCCACCAGATCCAGCGCAAAGCCATCACGCGTTTCATAAAACACCATATCGACGCTGATGCGGCGGCTGGCAGAGTCTTTTTCCAGCAGACGCATATAGGCTTGGTCGCGATTGCGATACACCGTCATGTTACGGCGTATATCCGCAGGCATTTCATTCGGGTACAGGCGCTTACCGTTGACGGTATTGATGCGCATGCCAACCAGCTCTTTATGTACATCAAAAAAACACACGCCATCGCCGTTGTGCAATTCCAGCTGGCTTTCCACCTCAAAATAATCCGGACCGACTTTGCTTACCTTGCCGATTTCTTCTCCGGCAAACTTGGGCGTGTCAAACGCGCCCACGTCCTCACCACGACCATGAATGAAATACTCGGTGGTGCTGCGGTTGAAGGTTTTTTCCGGTTGCGGAGTGAAGGTATAGCTGCAGCGACCGGAAGACGCGCGTGCGTAATCCGGCAGGTCCAGCAGAATCTCATCCAGCAGCTGGCGATAATGCGCGGTGGCATTTTTGACGTAGGCCAGGTCTTTGTAGCGCCCCTCGATCTTGAAAGAGCTGACGCCTGCATCAATCAGCGCGCGCAGGTTGGCACTCTGGTCGTTATCCTTCATGGAAAGCAGGTGCTTGTCTTTGGCGAGAATGCGGCCTTTGCTGTCTTCCAGCGTGTATGGCAGGCGGCATTCCTGGGAGCATTCGCCGCGATTGGCACTGCGGCCGGTATGGGCGTGACTGATATAGCACTGACCGCTGAAGGCGACACACAGCGCGCCATGAATAAAGAATTCGAGATTGCATTGGGTCGCATCCGCGACTTTGCGGATGGTCTGGATATCCATCTCCCGCGCCAGTACGATCTGGCTGAACCCTACCTGATCCAGAAACACCGCTTTTTCCACGGTACGAATATCGGTTTGCGTGCTGGCGTGCAGTTGAATAGGCGGAATATCCATTTCCAGCAGGCCCATATCCTGCACGATCAGCGCGTCAACACCCGCTTCGTAAAGCTGCCAGGTCATGTCACGGGCAGCTTCAATCTCGTTATCGTGAAAAATGGTATTGAACGCGACAAACACTTCAGCACGAAAGCGGTGGGCATATTGCACCAGGCGTGCAATGTCTGCGACAGAGTTTTCAGCCTTGGCACGCGCGCCAAACGCCGGGCCGCCGATATACACGGCATCGGCGCCATGCCGCACAGCCTCAATGCCAAAGTCGGCATTACGGGCAGGGGCGAGCAGTTCAAGTTGGCGACGGTGAGCGGTCATGGCGAAGGGCTAGGCTGGGGAAGCGCGTATTTTACCGCAAAGCGCCCCCAGCGTCTGCGCACGGATGGCGTACACCCTCAGACTACGGCTTGCACGCCCTCTTCGCGGCCTGCTGCTTCGGTGAGCACAGCCACATTATCCTTGGTAAAGAAGCCATCAAAGCTGCCGAAGCGTTGCACATACTCAATGATGAGCGAGGAGTGTTCGGAGGCATTGGAGAAAATCTGCTTCAGCCCTTCACTCTTGGAGCCGATCACATCCAGCAGAAAACCCTTGCCCTGTTCGGCGATGGAATTCACCACGTAATCTATGTTCTCCAGGCCCTGGGTTTCGCCATCGCGCACGGCGATCGCCATGTGGTGCAGGCGCGGGCCATAGTTGCGCACGAAGGTCTCGGTCGGCGAAGGCAGTTTTTCCAGGTGATTGACGAAATAAGGCGTGTTGTTGGCCGTGAATACCTTGGCCGGGCTCTTGGATTCGGGGATGCCATGCACGCTCTTGGTGACATTGGTCGACGAGTTCTGGTCGTGGATGTTGTAGGCGCCCCAGAAATAGTAGCTCGACCAGGACAGGTACTCCAGAATCGCCAGTTCGCGATTCTGGCTGTAAACGCGCGTGGCCAAGTGATCCAGCGGTAGCAGCAATTGATCTACACCCAGCTTGGCCTGGGTATTCTTGGCCTGCTCGTAGACCGCCTGCACTTCATTATCAATACGACTGACACCGAGCGCATACACGCGCAGCTCCTGCGGCTCGCGTTCCAGATAGGCAATGATGTTATGGGTATACGGCGAGGGTTTGCTCACGGCCAGATTGCCAGGCAGCTCCAGCTTGCGCACTTCATCCTGGCTGAAAAAGCGGAATTCACGCGCTTGCTGTAGGCGGCTGACTTCGTGCAGATTGCTGACGCGCAGCACTTCCCCCATATAGCGGCTGTTGGGTTTGCGGGCGCCCACCGGGTACACCTCATTCAGGGCGCGGAAAATCCCGCGCAAGTTGGGGTCCTTGACTTCGCGCACCAGAATATCCGGTGACTCCAGATCAATGCGCAGGATATGCGTCCAGTGACTTTCGCTTTCCAGCGTGACCAGGTAATGATACGGCGTCATCAGCGCCAGCTCGGCGATGTACTGGATGGAGTGTCCAGGATCCACCGTTATCATCAGCGCATCTATTTCGTGAATCATATCGGTCAGGCCGACACGGTCACGCTCTTCCAGCAGGCGCACTAGGTATTCTTCAAAGAATGGCGAGTTTTCCTTATCGCCGTGACGGGCAAAGCCGAGAGAGTTCATGTGCTGATTCCTTGGGTATGACGGTAGCGCTTATTGCTGGGCTTGCTGCTGCATCTGATGGACGACGACCTTAACCGACATGGTTTCCACACCGCCACCATTGCGCACGCCGCTAATAGGGCAGGCATCACGATAATCCAGACCGGTTGCCAGCCGCACATGCACGCCGTTGGTACGGCAGCGGTTGGTGACATCGAAACTGATCCAGCCGATATCGTCCAGCCAGGCATCTGCCCAGGCATGGCTTTCCATCAGGCTGCCATCCGGGGTAAACAGATAACCGCTGACATAACGCGCCGGCACACCCAGATAGCGGCAGCACGCAATAAAAATATGGGCATGATCCTGGCAAACGCCAGAGCCGAGGGCGAATGCCTTGGCCGCGGAGGTTTCCACCGCCGTCTGGCCTTTCACATACGGCACACGGTCAATGATGGCATCCATCAATGCTTGCAGCGCTGCGGGCTCCTGCAGTTTGGGGTGCGTTAACTTGAATTCTTCCACAAAGGCCGTCAGGTTTTCATCCATCTCGGTCAATGGCGTGGGACGAAGATAAATCGGCGTGGGCAAGCCATCATTGATAGGCAACACATTCAGGCCGGTTTCCACCTCGCCCGATGCCACGATGCTGATCTCTTCATGTGGGGCATCCACCACCAGGGTGTGGGCATGATTGCCGTAGGTATCCTTGTGCGGCTGCAGATGGCCATTGACGCGAATCTCCCAGCGCAACACCTGCTGGCCGAAGCCGTTTTGCGGCGTCAGACGCAAAAGCTGGATGGTGTAATTCACCACCTCGCTGTATTGGTAGGTCGTGCGGTGTTCAATATTAAGTAGCATTGCCGTAACCCGTTAGTTCGCCTTAGCCGCCGTGCACATTGAGATAGGTACGCTGGATTTCGCCACCGAGCCTATTATTGCTGACAATAAAGTCTTCGAGGAATTCGTGCAGCCCATCCTGGAAAATATCGCGCATGCGCGCATAGCGCAGCTTGGCGTGCAGTTCGCCTGCCAGTCGGCGACATTCATTATTCTGCCGACCGGACAGCTGCCCCAGAATAATGGTGATTTCATCGTAACAGGCCAGCAGTGAACGCGGCATATCGCCACGCAGCACCAGCAGCTCCGCCACCCGCCAAGGCACAATGGTATCGCTGAATACCTTTTGGTAAGCCTGAAAGGCCGACACCGAATGCAGCACCGCACTCCACTCGTAATAATCCACCGCGCCGCCGACTTCTTCGCCTTCGGGCAACAGCAGATGGTATTTCACATCCAGCAGCCGGGCGGTGTTGTCCGCCCGCTCGATAAACGTCCCCAGCCGCACAAAGCGGAACGCATCATCACGCAGCATGGTGCCAAAGCTCACGCCGCGAAACAGATGTGACCGGGATTTGACCCAGTCACAAAATACGCTAAGCCCGCTCTCCACCAGCCGGATACCGATGAATTGGCTGAATTCCAGCCACAGGGTGTTGATGTTTTCCCAGGTTTCGGAGGACATGGCCACCCGCACCGCCCGCGCATTCTCGCGCGCGCTGCGCAAGGAGTTGTAGATGCTGGACGGATTGGCATCGTCCATGGACATGTACTGGATGACATTCGCCGCCGTGTACTCGCCGTAATTCTTTTCAAACAGTTCGGTGTTGCCCGCAATCTCCACCGCGGGTTGCCACAATGCAGCTTCGCTTTGCGCCGCATTCGGCACCAGTGACATGTTGTAAGTCACATCCAGCACACGTGCCATGTTCTCGGCACGCTCAATGTAACGTGCCATCCAGTAGAGGTGATCCGCCGTTCTGCTTAACACTTTGAACCCTTTTCCGAGAGGTCCGGCGTTGCCTTGCCGGAATTCCCTCTTTTTTACATTATCGTAGCGGCCTGCAACTGCTTAAGCTTCAAGTCCGCGCTTACATGCCGGTGTCATTCAGCACCCAGGTGTCCTTGGTACCGCCACCCTGGGATGAGTTGACCACCAGCGACCCCTCTCGCAATGCCACACGGCACAAGGCGCCAGGCACCAGGGTAACCGTCTTGCCGGAAAGCACGAATGGCCGCAAATCCACATGCCGGGGCGCAATGCCTTGCTCAACCAGCGTCGGGCAGGTGGAAAGCGCCAGCGTTGGCTGGGCAATGTAATTGGCGGGATTGGAAAGAATACGCAAGCGGAATTCCTCAATCTCCTTTTTGCTGGCACTAGGCCCAACCAGCATGCCGTAACCGCCAGACCCCTGCACTTCCTTCACCACCAGCTCAGGCAGGTGATCAAGCACATACTTGAGGTCATCCTCCTTGCTCAGTTCATACGTAGGCACATTGGAAAGGATGGGCTCTTCACCCAGGTAAAACCGGATCATCTCCGGCACATAGGTATAAGTCGCCTTGTCATCGGCAACGCCGGTACCCACGGCATTGGCCAAGGTAACTCCGCCGTTGCGGTAGACCGTCAGCAAACCCGGAACGCCCAGCATGGAGTCGGGGCGGAAGCTCAATGGGTCAAGGAAATCATCGTCTATGCGGCGGTAGATGACATCGACGCGCTTGGGGCCTTCGGTCGTGCGCATATACACCGCATTGTTGCGCACAAACAGATCCTGGCCTTCGACCAGCTCGATGCCCATCTGCTGCGCAATAAAAGCATGTTCGAAATAGGCGCTGTTATAAGCACCTGGCGTCAGCAGCACCACGGTTGGCTCTTGCACGCCGGGCTGGGCCACCGCGCGCAGATTATTCAGCAGGACTTGCGGGTAATGCTCGACCGGCGCGATGGAATAACGACGGAACAGTTCGGGGAAAAGCCGCATCATCATCTTGCGGTCTTCCAGCATGTAGGAAACCCCGGACGGGGTGCGCAGATTATCTTCCAGCACGTAGAACTGGCTTTCGCTGGTGCGCACGATATCGACACCCGCGATATGGGCATAAATGCCATTTGGCACGTCCACCCCATGCATCTCGGGGCGGTATTGGGTATTGGCGAGGATGCTGGCGGGGACGATGCCCGCCTTGATGATGTCCTTGTTGTGGTAGATGTCGTTCAGGAACATGTTCAGCGCCCGTACCCGCTGAATCGCCCCATCCGACAATACTTTCCACTCTTTGGCCGCCAGCAGTCGCGGGATCACATCAAACGGGATCAGGCGCTCGGCACCCGCTGTTTCACCGTAGACATTGAAGGTAATACCTACGCGGCGAAACAGCAGCTCGGCTTCCTGCCGTTTGCTTTCCAGCTGTTGGTGGGGAACATCACGCAACCAGTCAGCATAAGCGGCGTAAATCTCGCGTACCGCCCCCGCTGGAAGTTGCATCTCATCGAATGCAGTTTGAAGGGTAGTATCCATGGTTTAGCTTACGCAAACCGCGTGCCAGCGCATAATGTCGTTAGAAATCATGATCTTCAAGAGCAACTCCTGACAATATGTGCGTTTTTGCACCAAGTTGGGGCGCGCCTTCAAACGGCGCGCCCTGCTGTAGAGCTAATGCATGTTTGACTCAATCCCGCCCTGAGCGCCAGATGGAAATCACCAGCATGACGCCGATGACAAAGGCCAGGAAAAAGCCGATAAACCCGAAGGCCGGCAGGCCAAATAGCGTAGGGCCGCCGCGCACCGTCATGACGATAGACGAGCCCACAATAAGGGCTGCGGTAATCATGGCCATGGTGAGCCGATTGGTACTGTGATCAAGCTGATGACCAAAGTGATCCAGGCGCTTGAGGTCCAGATTGATCTTGAGCTTGCCACGGCCGGCTTCTTTCAATACCTGCGAAACATCGCCTGGCAGCTCGGTAATCGCACTGGCAATACTGCTGATGCCCCGCCGCCCACGCTTGAGCAGGGTGCTTGGCATATAGCGATCAATGATTATTTTCTTCACGAAGGGCGTGAGGTGGCTGACTATCTGAAAATCCGGATCCAGCTGCCTGCCCAGGCCTTCCAGGGTCACCAATGCCTTGAACAGCATGGTGAGGTCAGGCGGCACCGACAGGTGATTCTCACGCATGATGGTCGTCAGGTCATTCAGCAAGGCACTGAATTTGAGGTGCTTGAGCGGCGCATTGTCATAGTTGCAGATGAACTCATCCACATCCGCACTCAACTTGGCTTCATCCACCTCGGCATCGCCCGCCCAGATAATGAGGATATCGCGCAGGGTATCAATATCCCGTGACACCAGCGCCGCCAGCAAATCGGCGATTTCGCCGCGTCGCTCGAAAGAAATACGGCCGACCATGCCGCAATCAATAATGGCAACGCGGTTGTTTTCCAGGTAAAAAATATTGCCTGGATGCGGGTCGGCGTGAAAGAACCCATCAATCAGCACCATCTTCAGCACCGCATTGGCACCACGCTCGGCCAGCAGCTTGAGGTCCAGCCCAGCCTCTCGCGCCTCTTGCAGCGCGTTGCCAGCAATACCGTCAATATGTTCCATGACCAGCACGCTCTCGCTGGTGAATTCCCAGAATATCTTGGCAAACTTGACGTTTTTATCCTTGGCAAAATTCTGCGCAAAGCGTTCGGTATTGCGCCCTTCCAACGCCAGATCCAGCTCGCGCTTGAGGGATTTGGAAAACTGGCTGATGATTTCTTCCGGCTGAAAACGGCGTGCCTGCTCAAACTCGGCCTCGACCAGCTTGCCCAGATGCATCAGCAAGCGCAGGTCGGCATCAATACTGTGCTGTACATTTGGGCGGCGGATTTTAAGCACGACTGGGGTGCCATCCTGCAACTTGGCCAGGTGCACCTGGGCAATGGAGGCGCCAGCAATCGGCTCTACCTGAAAATCACGAAACACATCGAAGGGCGAACGGCCCAGCGCTTTTTCCAGCTCAGGCAGCAGCTCTTCAAAAGCCACTGGCGGCACTTGATCCTGCAGCTTGGCAAATTCGGCAATCCAGTTGGGCGGAAAAATATCGGGACGGGTTGCCAGCACCTGACCCAATTTCACGAAGGTTGGCCCCAGCTCCTGAATCGCCAGGCGCGCGCGCACTTCGGATGGCAAGCTCATGACCTCGCGTGAAGCCTCTGAATTCAGGGCATTGCCCGCCCGGCGTATAAAGCTGCCACGCCCAAGACGCTTGGCGACATCCCCCCAGCCATAGCGCATCAAAATACCGGCGATGGCCCGAATACGGCGAAAGTCACGAATAACGAAGAGGGTGGCACGAATCATGGGCGTTAATTTATTCCTGTTAGGTGGGTGACATTAGCGCTACGTAACTTGAGGCTACTTGATGCGGGAGACCTTGCGTTCCAGCCTGTCCGCCAGCTTGATCAGTCGGCGGGCAGCGCCATGCGCCAGTCTGGCTTTTACTCGTTCCGCCGCCCGGCCCGCCATCTTGCCGCCTTCCCGCGCGCTGCTGCGAATTTCATTTACAACGCCTCTGGCAATCAAACGCAAACGTTGCCTGGTGCTCACCCCCATATGATGTGCGTAGTCGGCCAAGGTGCCCTGCAAGCCCTCTTGCGGTCGCTGCACATCATGCGCCAGCTGAGGGGAGGAATAGCGAATATTGCGGAATTTCATCAGGGAGTGATTGCGCATACCAGGCTCCGGCGTTGGTGATGTCTTGAGCCTGATTCTACACTATGGTTCCTTGGCAACCGAAGGCCGAAAATAATTTCACATTGCGTCAAGGGTTTACAACACGCGTCTTTTGCTTTTAGAATCGGGGCATGCGTTTTGCCACCCTCTTCATTTTTCTCGGCTTGTTGTTCACCAGTTTTTGCCATGCGGCAGAGACGCGCGCGGACAATGGCAGCAACAAATCAGGCTTTGCTGCCGACACGGCTGACTGGTCAGACACGGCGCAAGAAGTCCTGCTAAACGCGCTCAGCCTCACTGGCATTCAGTACAAATACGGCGGGAACTCCCCGGACACCGGATTTGATTGCAGCGGCTTTGTTCGTTATGTATTCAAGCAGGCAGCCAGCCTGACCCTGCCACATAATGCACGCGCCATCAGCCAGTTGGGCCAGTCTGTATCCAAAGATGAGCTGCAACCCGGCGACTTGGTGTTTTTTAATACGCTTAAATCTGCCTTTTCTCATGTGGGCATTTATCTGGGTGACAACCGCTTTATCCATGCCCCCAGCACGGGCGGCGGCATTCAGGTGGTGGATATGAAAGATGCCTACTGGGCCAAACGCTTCAATGGCGCCCGACGTATTGAGCCGAGTGAAACCGAATCCAGCCAGCCTTCCCTCAAGTAACTCCTCCCCGCCGTAACCTCTGTTTCAACTGCCCTTCCTTACCACCGTATCGTTTATAGCTTGGCCGTAATCTCTTGCTTGGCAAACAGTCCGCCTTGCACATAATCCACGCCAAAACGTTTCGCCCATTCGAATTCTTCGCAGCTATCAATGCCACTCATGATGACATGCACGCCTATGCGCCGGGCAGCGCTCACCAGCCAATCGACCATGGCCTGAGCGGCGTTTTCATTCATACTGCGCAACTGCTGACCATTAAACTTGATCACCGTGGCATCCATAAAAGCACTCAGTGAAAACATGCCCCAGCGCACGCCCACATCCTCCAGCGCCACCGAAGTGCCACTCTGCTGCAATAGCTCGATCATGCGTTGCGAGCGCTGGGCATCGGCAAGATTATGATTTTCGACAATGTTGACCAGTAGCTCGCGCTCCGTCCAGGCATGGGTCTTGAACAGCTGCAAAAACGGATTATCCAGATGGTCACCACCTTCAAAAAAGCTGTCGATATCCAGATCCAGCATCAGCCATCCCTGGCTGGGCGCCTGCGCGATCTGCAAGCGCTTCATCTCCAGTTCGGTATAAAACAGCAGCAAGGGGTTGCGGTGCAGGCTGGCAAACATGCGCCCTGCATCCAGCGCTTGCTGCTCGGCATTCCAGAATCTGGCAGAGGCTTGATAGCCCATCACTTCGCAAGCCTGCACGTCGACAATAGGCTGATACTCCACCCCAAAGCGCCGGGACATCACCACATCCAGCATGTCATGGGCGGGCAGTTCCTCAGGGTCTAATGCCTGGCTGGCAAACAGCGCTTTTAACTCAAGCCGGTTAATCGCATTCATTAACATTCACCTCAATCAGAATCACATACAGCCAATTCTATTTGAGAATGATTATTATTTAAAGTAAAAATTTGCAAAATTGAGTTTAAAAATTTATCCCTTAAATTTATGCATTTCTGCAAACGCATCCTAGCGATCACTGTGTCCAAGAGAGCGCTCAGGATCAATGCGGTCACGGATCAGCTGCTTTAATTCTTTGGACTCGGGGAAACGCTCCATCTGTTTTCGCGAAAAAATAACCTCGCCATTCAGACGCACCTCAAAAATGCCCCCGGTACCCGGAACCAGCGATACACGTTCGATGTCCGATTCGAAGGTCGTCAATAACTCTTGTGCCATCCAGGCCGCTCTCAGCAACCAGCGGCATTGGGTACAGTATTCGAGTTCGATATGATGTGATTTCATGACAACCTCAAGTTAGCAAGATGTTAGGTATGCAAGATTTTGACAAATAGCGTAAAAAACCGCCTAAAAACACTCGGCGGCTTTGCAAGCTCCCATTAAATAGCGGAAAATATGCAAGCTTTGCGTTAAGCTCAATTTTAATCTGATTAATCATTAAGTACTTCCCATTACTTTTCCCATGAAGGAATCGTGTCACATGCGCGCAAAATTCGAAAAATTCGGCCTCATCACTGCGGGTGCTGTTCTGGGCATCATGCTCAGCCTCAACTACTCCGCCGTCGCCGATAAGGAAACCAAACCACAGCTGCCTATCGACGATTTGCGCACCTTCGCTGAGATTTTCGGCAAGATCAAAAGTGACTACGTAGAACCGGTGGAAGACAAAAAACTCCTGACCGAGGCTATCAACGGCATGCTGTCCGGGCTGGACCCTCACTCGGCCTATCTTGATGCTGATGGCTTCAAGGACCTGCAAGCCGGTACGCAAGGCGAATTCGGCGGCCTGGGCATAGAAGTCGGCATGGAAGATGGTTTCGTCAAGGTAGTGTCCCCGATTGAAGACACCCCTGCCTACAAGGCCGGCCTCAAGAGCGGCGACCTGATCGTAAAACTGGATGAAACCCCGGTTAAAGGCATGACGCTGAATGATGCCGTCAAGCGCATGCGCGGCAAGCCAGACACCCCCATCACCCTGACCATCCTGCGCAAGGGCGAAGCCAAACCTATCATCGTGACCCTGAACCGGGCCGTGATCAAAACGCAAAGCGTGAAATTCAAGCTGACCGAACCTGGCTACGCCTATGTCCGCATCACCCAGTTCCAGGAACACACTGGTGAAGACCTGGCCAAGGCCCTCAAGACCATGCGTGACGAAAACAAGGAACCGTTCAAGGGCCTGATTCTGGACTTGCGCAACAATCCAGGCGGCTTGTTGAACGCAGCTGTTGGTGTTTCGGCTGCCTTCCTGCCCAAGGGTGACCTCGTGGTCTACACCGAAGGCCGCACGGAAGATGCCAAGATGCGTCTGACCGCACAACCTGAAAACTACGTGCGCGGCGGTGGTGATTACCTGCGCAACCTGCCTGCGGACATCAAGACCGTGCCCATGGCAGTATTGGTAAACGGCGGCTCCGCTTCGGCTTCTGAAATTGTGTCCGGCGCTCTGCAAGATCACAAGCGCGCCGTCATCATGGGCACCCAGAGTTTTGGCAAAGGCTCCGTTCAAACCATTCTGCCCATGAATAACGGCACCGCCATCAAGCTGACAACTGCGCGTTACTTCACGCCGAATGGCCGCTCCATCCAGGCCAAGGGCATCGTGCCGGACATCGCTGTGGAAGAAGGAACGATCAACACCGTCGAGCAAGGCATGAATCTGCGCGAGGCTGATCTGTCACATCACCTGTCCAACCCTAAGGATGGCGATACTCCGGTGACGATTGAAACGCCAAAAACCCCGGCCAACAGCCAGGATGATGCCAAGCCAGCCGACAAGGATGGCAAGGACAAAGCCGCTGACAAGGCTCCCATGGAGCCAGGCTCCAAGAACGACTACCAGTTCACTCAGGCCCTGAACCTGCTCAAAGGCCTGCAGATCCTGCAACACAAGTAAGACCGAACCCGCCGCCATGCAATATGGCGGCGGTTTTCATTGGAAAGTCATCATGCTGGACAAACTGATCATCGAGTTAGACAAAGGCCTGCGCACGGTATTTGCCGAAGCCCACAGCCAACGCCCCTTCCCCGACCAAACGATTCCCGAAGCACCTCTCAGTGCGACTGAAAAACGCCATGCGGCATCCCTCATGCGCATCAACCATGTGGGCGAAGTCTGCGCACAGGCGCTGTACAACGGCCAGGCTCTGACTGCACGCAATCCGCAGACGGTGGCAGCTTTGCAGGAAGCCTCGCGTGAAGAGACCGAGCATCTGGCCTGGTGCGAAAAGCGCATCCGCGAACTGGGTGGCCGCAAAAGCCTGCTCAACCCGCTCTGGTACGGTGGCTCGTTTGCACTTGGTGCATTGGCTGGCGCCCTGGGCGATAAATGGAACTTGGGCTTTCTGGCGGAAACGGAACGTCAGGTGGGTCGGCATTTGCAATCCCATCTGCAAACGCTACCTGAGCAGGATGCCAAAAGCCGTGCAGTTGTCACCCAGATGCAGGAAGACGAAGCCAAGCATGCCGAAACTGCCGTGGCACAGGGTGGAGCGGAGCTTCCACCTACGATCAAGTCCGCCATGCAAGCCGCGTCCAAAGTCATGACTTCCACCACCTATTATCTTTAAGCCTGATAAAACACCGCCATGAAACCTTTTAGCGAAATTCTCAGTACCCTTGCCAGTGCAGATCATATTCAATCCATCGCCCTTTACACTCCTGACCAGCAACCCGCAGGCTTGATTGAAAACAAACCCGGCAGCCAGGGCTCGCTTAAGGTATATCAACACCTGATCAAAAAGCATGGCGCCATCACACCCGCCGCCGCTCAGGAGGGCTTGGATCTGTATGCCGAGCACACTGCGGATGCAAAAGCCTTTCCAGGCAAACACCCCAATATCGACCGCTTGCTGGATGTCATTTCGAGCCAGCACACCCTGACGGCCAAAGTGACAGAATAAATTTCCCTCCGTGAATGTTGCACCCCTGCAACATTCACTGCTCTTCAAGCGGGGGATACCTCTCCTGATACCCTGTAAGTTCCTTTGCAGATGTAAAAATCCAACACTTTTACACTCCATGCATTTTCAATGTGGATGAAAACGATTATCATTTGATAAATTAATCATCCGCACCAGCCAGCAACAAGTAGCCCGCCCGTGCCTCAACCATAAGCTCCATGAGGACACCCCATGCAACAAAAAGCACTTGCGCTGGCTCTCTCCGCCATCTGGGCAGCCAATAGTTTCGCTGCCGAACAAACCGCTGAAAACACAAGCACACTGCCGGAAGTGAAAGTAAGCGCCCAGGCCGAAGACTCGGCCCCACAGGCTTCTGAAAAAACAAAATCCTATACGGTGAAATCCACAGAAACTGCGACCCGTTTGAATACGAGTT
Organism: Methylovorus glucosotrophus; assembly: GCF_009858335.1. NCBI lineage: Bacteria > Pseudomonadati > Pseudomonadota > Betaproteobacteria > Nitrosomonadales > Methylophilaceae > Methylovorus > Methylovorus glucosotrophus. The sequence continues at coordinate 373,025 of NZ_VMSE01000002.1, read as the reverse complement.
TGCGGGAAACACCGCAGTCGATTTCTGTCGTCACACGCGAGTTAATGGATGACTTCAAGCTCACATCCATTAATGATGTGCTGGACATGACCACCGGCATTAAGGTTGAACGGGCCGAAACCGATCGTACATATTACACAGCCAGAGGCTCAGACATTACCAACTTCCAGATAGATGGACTTGGTGTGCCGTTCCCGGATGGGCTATTAATTGGTGATATAGATACTGCAGTCTATGATCGAATTGAGGTCTTACGGGGTGCGACAGGCTTATTATCCGGCACAGGAAACCCATCAGCCACCATCAACTTTATCCGCAAACGCCCGACACAAGAATTTCAGGCCAAGATTGATCTGACCGTCGGATCCTGGGACAAGCGCCGGGTAGATATGGATGTCTCTGGCCCATTGAATGAGGCCGGAAATGTGCGCGGCCGCCTGGTTCTTTCCAACCAGGATCGTAACTCATACCTGGACCGCTACAGTCAGGAGCGGAATGTCGCTTATGGCGTAATTGAAGCAGACATTACCGATAACACGACGGTGACATTTGGTCACACCTATCAACAGAATAATACCAACAGCCCGATGTGGGGCAGCCTGCCACTGCTTTACTCGGATGGCTCAACCCGCCATTACAGCAGATCAGCATCTACATCTGCAGACTGGAGCTACTGGGATACAACCAACAATATTACCTTCGCTGAGCTGACCCACCTGTTCAATAACGGCTGGAAACTGCGCACCCAGCTAACCCGCAAAGAAATGACTGGAAATGCCAAACTTCTTTATGTTTTTGGCAACGAAGACCGCAGCACAGGAACTGGCTTGACCGGCTGGCCAGGTGCATATCGCGACTCCTATAAAGAATTGATTGCGGATGCCTATGTATCTGGCCCATTTCAATTAGCGGGTCGTGAACATGAGTTGGTAATTGGCAGTAACTGGTCGCGCTCCACTTATGATGAGCACGAGAAATCAGCTTCCTACACAACGATCGGTCTCAGCAGTTTCGATAATGCGGGCGACCTGCCAGAGCCTACCTGGGTGACAGGCAGCTCGGCTTCCTTTGACGTCAAACGCCTTAACACCTATGCCGCAGCCAAATTCAATGTCACTGACAAACTGAAAATCACCACTGGCGGAAACATGTTGAGCTATGAGCTGACCGGAGTAAGTTATGGCGTCAGCAGAGAATCGGAAGCCAATAATAAAATCACTCCGTATGCCGGAGCAGTCTATAACTTGACAAATGAACACTCTCTCTATGCCAGCTATACCGGCATCTACAATCCAGAAACCAAACTGGACAGGAACCTCCAGCCACTGGCGCCAATGAAAGGCAAAAACTATGAAGCCGGCATTAAAAGTCAGCTGTTCAATAACCTGAACACATCTTTTGCAGTATTTAAGACTGAACAAGAAAATCTGGCTCAGTCCACTGGCACAGTGATAGGCAACACCACCATCTATGAAGGTATCAACGCCACCACCAAGGGGTATGAATTTGATATGTCAGGTGAGGTAACCCCAAGACTGAAGATCACCGGCGGGTACACCCGGTTGGCCAGTGTAAAAGGTGACAATGATGAGAACGTCAAGCCTTACACCCCAAGGCAGCTGCTAAGACTAACCACCGTCTACCAAGTGCCTTTTATCGAAAAACTGAAAGTCGGCGCGAGCGTTAATTGGCAAAGCGAAACGCATGTAGATATAGGCACTACACGATATAAGCAGGATAGCTATGCACTCTTGAACCTGATGGCCAATTATGAAATCGATAAACACTGGAGCGCGGCGTTAAACATTTATAACCTTACCGACGAAAAATACCTCACCAGTCTGATGTGGGCCAATGGTGGTCAGAGCTATTACGGAGCCCCCATGAACGCTAGCGCCACCCTCACCTGGAAATATTAAACAAATTAATAAATCACCCACACAAAAAAGGCCTCGCATTTGCGGGGCCTTTTTGATTCCTAACCGCAGGTTGCACTCTACAATTTGTCTGCAATCGGCGGATGATAAATAAACTGCACCAGATTCCCGCAAGGGTCAAAGCAGTAAAGACTGCGTGCACCATCACGATGGGTTTTGGGCGCCTGCGCAATGCGAACTTCATTCGCCGTCAGGTGGGCATGCCAGGCATCCACATCCTCCGGTGTCCGCAGGATGAAGCCCAGATGATCCAGCCGTTGCGGGCCATCCAGCGTTTTGTCTGCCGCCAGCCGGTGCAGGGCGACATTGTCGTTACCGGAAGTTAAATAGATATTGTCCGGATCAGGCTGCCACTCTTCGACCATGCCGACCACATCGCGGTAAAAATGCAGGCAAGCTTCGAGATCATGCACAAACAAGGCCACATGATGCATGCCCAGCATGCCGCCTGGGCGTGTGCTCACAGCGGGGCCTCCACCACTTCATAGTCGTGGGTGATTTCTGCTGCCTTACCAAGCATGATGGATGCCGAGCAGTATTTTTCAGCAGACAGTTTCACCGCACGTTCGACTTGTGCCGGATTCAATCCTTTGCCCGTCACCACAAAATGCACATGAATCTTGGTAAAGACCTTTGGCACCTCATCGGCACGTTCGGCGCTGATGCCCGCAACGCAATCGGTCACTGGTTGGCGGGCTTTTTTGAGAATGGTCACCACATCAAACGACGTGCAGGCGCCCATGCCGATCAGCAGCATTTCCATCGGACGCATGCCGAGATTACGGCCACCGGCATCCGGGGCGCCATCCAGAATCACGGCATGCCCGGTTTCAGACTCGCCCATGAAGCAGACATTTTCCACCCACTTGATTCTTGCTTTCATACTTGCTCCTGCCCGTTCCAGGGCTATACAGGGCCGACCCATGGCCGGCCCGGAAGGATTACTTGACGTTCAGCAGTTCGACATCAAACACCAGGGTCGCGTAAGGAGGGATCACGCCACCCGCACCACGCTCACCATAAGCCATGTGTGAAGGGATGATCAGCGTGCGCTTGCCGCCGACTTTCATGCCGACCACGCCTTCATCCCAACCACGGATCACTTGCGCGCCGCCGAGGTAGAAAATGAAAGGATCACGACGATCGACCGAGCTATCAAATTTGGCGCCATGGCCTTCAGGCTTGCTGGGGTCATACAGCCAGCCGGTGTAATGCACGGTGACGTTGAGGCCGGGTTCGGCTTCACGGCCGGTGCCGACTACCTGGTCGATCTTGACCAGTTCGGTAATGGTTTTGCTCATGGCGGGTTTTTCCTGTGTTGAAGATGTTCCGTTATTGTCAGCACTGCATCCGCTGGTCGCAAACATCGCCAGCAACAATGCGCTGGCAAAAAGACTTACATGTTTCATTGCGTACTCCAAAATTTAGAGGCTAATGTTACAAAACCCGGTGATAGGCGAGTTTCTGGCTGAAGTGCTGCAGAAGCAGGCGACATTGCGGCTGCATACCCGCCTGTTTCCGAGGGGATTATGATACCCGAATTCAGCATCGGTTCCGTAGCCGTGCACCCGCTAGCGGCAAAGGTAACGTAAAGCAGGGTAAAACAGCCTTACTCATCATGCCGGTAAATCCAGTTAATCAGGGCATCCTGCGCCGCTCTTGTAGCCGCGGCGCGTGGGTGATTCGCCATGAATACCAGCAGCCAGCGCTGGCCGTGCTGGTCCAGCACATAACCCGCCAGCGTGCTCACACCATTCAGCGAGCCGGTTTTGAGATGCGCCCGCCCTTGCACCGGCTGGCCTTGCATGCGCTTGAGCAGCGTGCCATCCACGCCCAGCACGGGCAACGATGACATCAGTTCCGGCATCCATGGGCCGGCATAGGCATCGGCCAGAATATTCCCCAGATGGCGCGGACTGATGCGCTCAACACGCGACAGCCCGGCGCCGTTTTCTATCATCAGCTCGGGGAAGCGGTAGCCTTTTTTAGCCAGCCATTGCCGCACAGCATTCGCCCCGGCCTCTTCCGTGGCGGGCAGGGAGCCCTGTTGGGCGGCAACGGTCAGCAGCAGTTGCCGCGCCATCAGGTTGTTGCTGTATTTGTTCAGGCGCCGCAGCACATCCGCCAGTGGCAGCGGCGATAGCTGGTCCGTCAGTTTCACCGCTTGTGGCGGCAAGGCCTGCAAACGCACCTCGCCATGCAAGGAGCCACCGAGCGATTGCCACAGGCTCTGGAACAGCTGATAGGTATATTGCGGGCCATCCAGCACGCTGAGTTCTAGATACTTTTCACCGCAATCTGCCGAAAACGTCCCGCTCAATGCGATGCTCACACCACGCACAGGATCGTTTGCCGCCTGCGGCTCCACTTTAGGTTGCACCTTGTATTGCAGGCGGCTGCGCCAGTCACCGCAACTATCGCTCGTGACCTGCAGGCGGTTTTGCACCACCACGCCCGGCAATGCAGGCTCGGCGCTGACTTCTACTCTGGCGGGACTATCGGCGGATACTGCCAGCCGCAGGCTGCTGGCTTGCAGATTGATAACCAGCGCCGAGGCGGTGACGTTGTAAGCGCGGTAGCCATCGCCATCAAACGCCGCGGCATCCTGTGCTTGCGGCGCAAAATAGCTGTTATCGATGATCAGATCGCCGGTAATGTCGCGCACTCCCAGCTGCCGCAAACGGCCCAGCAAACGCCAGAAATCTTCCGCCATCAGCGCCGGGTCGCCCTCGCCACGCAGAATCAGATTGCCCTGCAGCACGCCATCGACCAGCGGACCATCCCGATAAATCTCGGTACGCCAGCGGTAGGCCGGGCCCAGCATATCGAGCGCGGCATAGGTCGTGAGCAACTTCATGGTGGATGCCGGGTTAAGCGCGGCATCAGCCCGGTGCGCAATAATCACCGGCAGGGGAAGGTCCAGCCGCTGGGCATACACCGCCACATCATCATCTGCCAGCCCGGCCTGTTGCAAGGCCTGGCTCACGGGCAGAGGCAATACGGCGTGTGCAGGCACGGCCAGACCCAGCAAGCAACAAAGCAGCAGGCGGCGCAACACGGCTAACCTAGCTTGCGCAGTATCTGCGCGGTGTGGTCGACGAGGGTGGACATTTCATCCGGCGTAATGCAATACGGCGGCATGAAGTACACCGTATTGCCGATGGGCCGCAGGATAAGCCCATGCTGCAAGGCTTCAAGGTAAAACTGGCGCGAGAAATCGGAGCGCGCCGATTCAACATCAAATGCCCAGATCATGCCGCGTTGGCGCAGATGATGGATGGGCAGATCCTGCAAGGCCTGCAATTGCACATTCATCGCTGCAGCTTTGTCGCGGTTGCGCGCAATGACGTCTTCCTCGGCAAAAATATCCAGCGTGGCCAGGGCCGCACTGCAGGCCAGCGCATTGCCGGTATAACTGTGCGAATGCAAAAAGCCACGCGCGGTGCTGTCATCATAAAACGCCTGGTATATGGCATCGGTCGTCAGGCATACCGACAAAGGTAGATAGCCACCGGTGATGCCCTTGGAAAGGCACAGGAAGTCGGGCCGTATGCCAGCCTGCTCGCAGGCAAACAGCGTCCCGGTGCGGCCAAAGCCCACGGCAATTTCATCGGCAATCAGATGCACTTCGTACTGATCGCACAAGGCGCGCAAGCGTTGCAGATAAGCCTCGTGGTACATGCCCATGCCGGCAGCGCATTGCACCAGCGGCTCCACGATCACGGCAGCGGTGGTGGCATGGTGCTGTTGCAGATGGGTTTCCAGCGCCTGGGCGCAGCGCAGGGCATAGGCTTCGGCGCTCTCGCCTGCTTCTGCCAGCCGCCAGTCCGGGCTGGGAATCTGGATGCTCTGCCGCAGGAGGGGCGCGTAGGTATCCTTGAAAATAGCCACATCGGTCACCGATAGTGCGCCCAGGGTTTCGCCGTGATAACTGTTTTGCAGGCTGATAAAGCCGGTTTTAGCGCTGGGCTTGCCTTGCGCAAGCCCGAGGTTGCGCCAGTAATGAAAGCTCATCTTGAGCGCAATTTCGGTCGCCGAGGCGCCATCCGAAGCATAAAAACAATGCCCCAGCCCGGTAAGCGCTGCCAGCCGCTCGGATAATTGCACCACGGGCTCGTGGGTAAAGCCCGCCAGGATCACATGCTCCAGCTGATCCATTTGCTGGCTGATGGCGGCCTTGATGCGGGGATGATTATGGCCGAACAGATTGACCCACCACGAACTGACAGCATCAAGATAGGCTTTGCCATCCATGTCATACAGCCATACGCCTTCACCGCGCTGTATGGGTACCAGCGGCAGGTGTTCGTGATGTTTCATCTGGGTGCAGGGATGCCATACGGCATGCAGGCTGCGCGCCAGCAGCTGTTGATTACGGCTCGCTTCAGTCATTGAAAATGCAGGTGGCCTTCATTAATGCAGAACAGCGGGCACCACATGCTGATCGATCAGCAGCGGGCCATCGGCAAAGCCCAGATCCCACTGTGCTTCGCGGGTGGCGAGTTGCAGCATGCTGCCCAATGCCATGCCAAGTTCGGGGCTCAGGGAAAAATGCAGGGTCTGACCATCGGCCGCCGCCAGCTCCAGCGTCGGTTTATCCGGCTGCTCGGTAATCATGCGGCATACGCTGACCAGCAAGGGTTCGTCGCCCAGCTGCTGGCTGCGCTCTTCATAGGCGCCGGTCATGTCCAGGCTTTCGCTGACTTGCTGCGCCAGCGTGAGCTCGCGCATTTCTTCGGCAAAGGCCTGCATGACCTGCGCCGCGGCGGTGGGGTAAATCGGGGTAGCGGCCAGCTCAGGAGCCGTGGGCGCTGGCGCTGCATCGCGATGCAGCAGTTTCCACAAGGAGCGCACGATACGCCGGGTCAGCCATACTGGCACCTCCACATCGTCCGCCAAACCTATCTTCAGCAGCAGTCGGTCTTCCTCGGCGTTGTAGCCCAGATTGAGCTGCTGGATCGCCGCATCCGTCAATGCGTCCACCATCATCATCTCCATCATCTGCCACACAGGCAGGGTAATTGTTTCAGATGGAATTGTGACACAGGCAGCCCGTCATCCCAAGGCTTTGCCGTGAATACTGCCCTTATTCAATAGCTGGATCACGAGGCGGATGCAGGAGTGAGCTGCCAGCCGCCGCCCAGGGCCTTGAACAAGGCAACTCGCCCTTGCAAGTTGGCCAGCGTGAGCTGCACGGCTTGATCCTGCGCGCTATACCAGGTGCGCTGGGCATCCAGCATGGTCAGCAGGGTATCGGCGCCAGCGCGGTAGCGAGTTTCCGCCAGACGAAAGGCGCGCTCGGCCTGCGCCAGCTCTTCGCCCTGCCAACGCCGTTGTTGCTCAATCGCCTGCACGGCATTGAGCGCGGTTTCCACATCGCCAAACGCCGCCACAATCGCTGCACGGTAGTTTTGCAACAGCTCGGTGCGCTGCGCCAGCGCCAGATCACGGCCAGCCGCCAGCCGACCGGCGTTGAATACCGGCGCAGTCAGCGCAGCGGCCACGCTGTAGATTGGATGCGCCAGCATGTCACTCCATTGCTCGCCGCCCAGCCCCAGGCTGCCGGTGAGCTGCACACGCGGCAACATGGCGGCGCGGGCGGCAATGGTGTTGGCATCGGCCGCCGCCAATGCTGCTTCGGCGCGGGCAATATCCGGCCGCCGTACCAGCAGTTGCGCGGGCAGGCCAGGCGTAATCTGCGGCGTTTGCACGCCCTGCAAGCCCTGCCCACTTATCACCAGCTCCGCCGGTGGTAGCCCGATCAGCACCGCCAGCGCGGTTTTGCCATCCGCCAGCTGCTGGCGCAGGGTTTCCATCGTGCGCTGCTGGCTGGCGAGCAAGCCACGCTGCTGGGCCACCTCCAGCGCAGTTGCCGCCCCGGCGCGATAACGCGCTTCCACCACTTCCAGCACCCGGCTGGCATTCGCCACATTCAGTTCGGCAATCGACAGGCGCTCGGCCAGGCCCAGCACTTGCAGGTAAAGACGTGCCACGCCACTGGTCAGTGTCAGCTGCACGGTGTCGAGATCATGATGGCTGGATTGCAGCTGATAGCGCGCACGGTCGCGCAGTGCCCGGTTGCGGCCCCAGAAATCCACTTCATAACTCGCGGCCAACGCCACGGTGTGGCTGGAACCATCCGCGTTACGATGACTATCCAGATAATCCTGCCGACTGGCGTTGACGCCAAGGTTAAGCTCAGGCAACAAAGGCGCACCGGCAATCCGCGCCTGCGCCACGGCCTGCTCCACGCGTGCGGCAGCCGCTTGCACATCAAAGCTGTCGCGCTGGGCACGGGTCAGCAGCTGGTCCAGCTCATCACTGCCAAAACTTTGCCACCATTGCTGCGAGACGGCATCGGCAGCCACACTCCCCGTCGCGTATTGCCAGCGATCAGGCACCGATGTGCCAGGCAAGGGTTGCAGCGGCGTGCTAGAACATGCACTCAAACTGGCGGCCACAATGCCCATCATGCCGCCAAGCAAGCGCCAGCGCTTTGAGATCGCCAACAGATTTGATACGCCAGCCAGGCGAGCTGCCCCCGCACCAACCGCATTCATAGGTACATCCAGATCAGAAAATTGCATCATTCGCTCGCCAATGCCACTACCGGGTCCAGCTGCGCCGCCTTTTTGGCAGGCGTGTAGCCAAAAATCAGGCCCGCCAGCATGGCAGAGCCAAAGGCCCCCAGAATGGCACTTATTGAAAATATGATAGGCACGCCAGCCACCACCAGCACCGCCCCGATCAACAGGCCCAGCAGCACGCCCACCGCACCGCCCACCAGCGAGACCAGCATGGCCTCGGTGAGAAACTGTCGCATGATGTCGCGCTGACGGGCGCCGGTAGCCATGCGGATGCCGATTTCACGCGTGCGCTCACGCACCGTCATCAGCATGATGTTCATGATGCCTATGCCGCCCACCAGCAACGAAACCACCGCAATCAGCCCCAGCAGCAAGGACATGGTATCGCTGGCTTTGGCCTGGCCCTTGATGAACGAGGCGGCATTGAACAGGCGATAATCCTTGATATGGTGCCGCGCCATCATGAGCTGATCCACCGCCTGCTCGGTTTCATGCATCAGCGCCGGATCATCCAGCGTAATGGCGACCCAGTTGGGGTAAGGGCTGCCGAAAATCTGGCTGCTGGCGGTGGAATATGGAATCACCACGCGATTGTCTTCGTCCTGCTGCCCGCGGCCCGCGCCTTTTTCTGCCAACAGGCCGATCACCTGAAACGGAATATTGTTCAGCAGCACATATTTGCCGAGCGGGTCCACCTCATCCGGGAACAAGGCTTTTTTTACACTGGTGCCCAGCAGCACGACTTTTGCCATGCTGTTTTCATCGGTGGTGTTAAAAAAGCTGCCACGCGCCACGTTCCAGTTGATGGTCAGTGGAAACTCCACCGTGACGCCGCCAATTTCGGTACGGAAATCCCGGTTGTCATAGCGCGCAGTATAAAAGCCTTCGAGATACGGCATGGCGGCCAGCACATTGGGAATCTCGCGCACAGCAGCGACGTCATCCAGCGAGATGCGCCCGCCGTTTTGCAGCGCGCTTTCGCCTTGCGGCTCCAGGTAAAGATTCTTGGAGCCGAACATGGAAATCTGCGACAGGATGTTGCGCTTGGCGCCATTGCCCACCGCCAGCATGACGATCACCGCCGCCACGCCAATCACAATGCCGAGCAAGGTGAGCGCCGTGCGAAAGCGGTTGATGGTCATCACGCGCCAGGCGGCGCGGCAGGCCTCGCGCAGATCGCTCCAGAATACCGGGGAGGCGGTGCTGCCTTGCTGCATGGCGGCGACCAGTTGCTGGGGTGAGCCCAGCAAGGAAGCTGCAGCGGGGGTGGCATTCACAATGGAAGGCGATACGGAGTTCTCGTCACGGCCAGAAGCTTGGGAATCCGCCACCACCTGCCCATCGCGCACTTCGATGATGCGTCTGGCCTGCGCGGCGACTTCACGATCATGCGTAATCAGCAGAATGGTATGTCCGGCATCGGCCAGTGCATTGAGCAAAGCCATGACTTCTTCGCCGCTGCGGCTATCCAGCGCACCGGTGGGCTCATCCGCCAGAATGATGCGGCCGCCATTCATCAGCGCCCGCGCAATCGACACCCGCTGCTGCTGACCGCCAGAAAGCTGGCTGGGCCTGTGGTCAAGGCGGTCGCCCAAGCCCAGCCGTTGCAGCAGGCTGATGGCACGCGCTGCGCGCTCGGCATCGGGCAAGCCGGCATAAATGGCGGGCATTTCCACATTTTCGCGGGCGGATTCGGTGGGGATCAGGTGATAGCCTTGAAACACAAAACCAAAGGCTTCGCGGCGCAACCAGGCCAGGGCATCGGCTCCCAGCCCGGCAACATCTAGCCCGGCGAACAGGTATTCACCGCTGGTCGGCCGGTCCAGGCAACCCAGCAGATTCATCAACGTGGATTTGCCGGAACCCGAAGCGCCGACGATGGCCACGAATTCGCCTGCATGGATGCTGAGCGAGATACCGCGCAACACCTCAACTTCGGGCGTATCGCCGCCGCCATAGCATTTGCGGATGGCGCGCAGCTCGATCAGCGGGATGGCTTCACTCACCACTGAAACCTCTCGGCCCAGTGGCTGATATTGCGTTCACTTGTCACCACCTGATCGCTGGGCTGCAAGCCTTGCAAGACTTCGCCATGAATGCGGTCCTGCAGGCCAATGCGCACCTCACGCACCTCAATCTTGCCCGCCTTGTTCAGCACCCGCGCTTCATACACGCCGGGCGTCTTGATATGCAGGGCCTGCATGGGCACCATCACCACATCCAGCGCCTGCGACACCACAAAAAATACCTGCGCCGTCATTTGCGGCATCAGGTCACCATCGGCATTCGTCACATCAAACAGTACGGTGTAAGTCACCACTTTACCCACGGAGGAGGCGGCGGGTTTGGTTTCACTGCTCTGCCCTTGCCCGGCGGCAGTGGGTGGCGCTGGCAGCACTTGCCGCACCTTGCCCTGCCAACGGCGCTGCTCGGTACCCAGGCGGGTGAAATACACCGGCATGCCGGGTTTGACGCGCGTGACATCCACTTCGGAGACTTCTGCCCAGACCGTCATGCTGCTGAGGTCGGCAATGCGCAGGATCATGGGGGTCTGGTAAGTGGCATTCAGGGTTTGCCCTTCACGCGCCTCCAGCGATACCACGGTACCGGCCATAGGCGCATAAATGCGGGTGTAGCCCAGCTGGGCTTCATGGCCCTTTAGCGTAGACTGGGCGCCATCAATCTGCGCACGCAGATTGTCTACCCGGGCTTCAGCAGCACGCCAGCTGGCAAGGGCGGTCTGTACATCTTCTTCACGCGTGGCATCGTCTTTTGCCAGCTGCTGCTGACGGCGATGCTGCTGCCCGGCCAGCTCGCTTTGCGCCTGGCTTTCCATCAGTTGCGCCTTGAGGGCGGCCAGCGTAGCACGATCGCTATCCACCACCGCCTGCTGAATGCTGGGATCTATCTCGATCAGCAGCTCGCCTTTTTCCACATGGCTGCCGGGGGCCACGTGTATGCGCCGTATCTGCCCCGACACCTGCGCGCCAACATCCACATAACTGCGCGGCTGCAGGGTGCCCAGTGCGCTGACATTGATCTCGATGTCCCCCTTGCTCACAGCCTGCGTATCGCGCTCCACCGTGTCGCGCATGGTCCAGACCAAGGCGCCGGTCAGCACTATCACCAGGACCATCAGTCCCCATCCATATGTTTGCTTCTTCATCTCATCCACCTTTTTGCCGATTTTTTCGGCTCTTACTTTCTATGACGGATGAGCAAGCGAAATGGGTACTGCGTTTACGCGTTTATTTTGCGACGACAAAACTCACGGTCGCCACATGGCGCACGTCATCGTATTTTTTGCCTTCCAGTTCCACCGTGCCATTGACCTTGGCCGTCACTTCCAGCACATAGCGGCCGGGGAATGGCGTGCTTATGGTCACGCTGCCATCGGCGGCGGCCTTGAAGCTGCGCGTCCAGCCTTCGGAAGTGTAGACGTTGACCTGATCGGCAGGTACCTGCCGGCTTTTCCAATACAGGCGGAAGGTATTGCCGCCCGCCTGGTCCGGCACCAGTTCCAGATCATTCACCGGCTTGGTGTCCTCACGCCCGGCTTTGGCCTGGTAAAACAGCAGGCCGCCATTGGATGACTGGCGCTTGGCAGTAAAGCGCAAATCACCACCTTCGCGCAGGTTGGCAATGCTGTAATGGCTGTCACTCATGGTGGTCGCCAGCGATTTGCCATCCGCCATAAAGGCGCGGGCATCGCCCAGCAACTCAGCGCTGGCCGCAGGACGATCCGGCTGCAGCTCGCCCAGATAGGCATGGGCCGTGGCGCCATCGCGCTCCAGCCAGACATAATCGGCATGCGCCGACAGACTGAACAGCAGGGTCGACAACAGCAAAGCGCCCAGGCGGGCAATAGCAAAACGCGAGTGTGTTGAATGCATCAAGATGAATTACCTTCCGTGTGAAATTTCCAAAACAAGCCTGAAACAAGCTGCCAGACTTGGTACGTGCATATCTATGCCCAGTAAGCCACTAGCATGCCGAGCACGATCAGCGGCAGGCTGACCATGGCAAGTCTGCGCGCTAGCCCCGGAGCATAGGTCAGCAGCAAGGCCAGCATCATGGCCGCTGCCGTGAGATTACCCAGCCACAGCACACTGCCGGGGCCGGCGCCTTCGAGGCTGATCGCCAGATGCAAGGCGGCAATCAGCCAGCCCCACGCCGCTACTGGAGTAAGGCGCTTCAGCGCCGCCAGCACGGAAGAACCGTGTGCGCGGGTGAGCTGCTTGTGGTGACGCTCCATGCCATAGGCCAGGCTTGCCAGCCCCAGATACGCCAGTGCAAACACTGCCAGATAAAGCCATGAGCCTTTCATCATGCCACCTCCGTTTCGGCCAGTTCGGGTCTGTGTTCAGGCCGCGCAGAGCGCCGAGGATTGCTTAACTGGCTGCGCACCTTGCCGGTACGCCAGGCGGCAAAACAGATAGCCGCGCCCAGCAGCATGGCGGTGATATCCAAGCCGGCCACGGCCGCTGGACCTTGCCGCAAGGTGGTCAACAAGGCCGATTGCGGCGTCAGCATGGCATTCAGCACCGGTAGCGCCAGCCACATCAGGCCGCCCAGCCAGAGCATCAGCTGCCACATATGCCGCCCCGGTCGCCACTGCGCCAGCAGCAGCACGGCGGCCCAGGCGATAAACACACAGTGAATCTCCCATTCGTCGCGGTCCGCGAGCCCTACCGGCAATATGCGGTTCGCCCAGAAAAACGTGGCAAAGGCGATAGGCAGACCCGCAATCACGCCCAGATTCAACCCCTCAACCAGCCGCAATCCCCAGGTTGGCGGCAGGCCACTGGCCAAGCGCCTGGCTTGCGCCTGGCGCTTTTTCACGGCCCACAGCACTGCCCCCGTGGCAATCATCAGGCAGCCACCCAAACCGCTGATAAAAAACAGGGCACGCAGCAAGGGCTGGGCAAAATTCGCCTCGTGCAGGCTGCGCATGGCGGTGGCGGTCTGCACCACGGCGCGCTGCTCTGCATCCACCTCATGCAGCAGCTTGCCGCTGACACCATCAAAGGTGAGCGACATGCCGCTCTCGATCAGACCGCCATCCCCGGCTTTATCCAGGCTGACGCTGGCGGCAGCATCGTTGGGATTATTGATATGCATGTGGTCGACTTTTGCATGGCTGCCATCGCCCTCGCTGCCTCGCCAGATATGCTGTGCCTGTGCGACAAGATTACCGATGGACGTCAGTTTTGCTGCTCGGCCACTGGGCTCAGGCGCCGGTTCCTCGCGGAACAGTTCGCCGAAAAATGCCTGGTTGTTGCCCTGGTAGGCAACCACAATCGGCGTGGGCATATAGAGGTACATCAGCAGCATGAGGCCGGTATAGGTAATCATCAGGTGATAGGGCAAGGCCAGCACACCGGTGATGTTGTGGGCATCCAGCCACGAGCGCTGCCCCTTGCCGGGCCTGAAGGTGAAAAAATCCTTGAAAATGCGGCGATGGATAATCACGCCCGTGATCAGCGCCACCAGCATGAACATGGCGCAAAAACCGACGATCCAGCGCGCCAGCGTCACCGGCAGGTAATGCAGATCAAAATGCAGCCGGTAGAAGAAATTGCCGCCCTTGGTTTCCCGCACCTCCAGCGGCAAGCCGGTATCGGGGTTCAGCATCACATCGTGAAAACGTTCACGCGTGGGCTCTACCCCCGGCGGCAGCTTGTCTTCCCAGAAAATCTGCAGACCCTGGCTGCGCTCACTGGGAAAGCCGATAAACCATTGCTTGGCATCGGGCGCACGCTGTTGCAGGGCGATCACCGCCCGCTCGGCCATGTGGGCCTGGCTATCCTGACTGGGGGCAATGGCATGCAGTTCGGGCTGCATCCACAAGGTAATCTCGTTGCGATAATAACTGGCCGTGCCTGCGGCAAAGATCAGCAGCAACACCCAGCACACCAGCAAGCCAGCCCAGGTGTGCACCCACGCCATGGAAGCTCTAAACGCGTCTTTCATCTCACACTCCACCACACACCCAGCCCCGCTGCCATCAGCAGCGAAGGCAGCAACATGCCACACCATGCGCGCCATGCACTGCGCGTGGCAAACACCCAAAGGACGGCACAGGCATAAATCAAAAAGGACAACAGCATGGACAGCAACACCGACTCCGCGCGCGACATCGGCAATACCAGTGCCAGCACGGCGATGCTCAGCAGCGTCAGCACATAGGCGCCGATAATCGCCGCCATCACCCGGGAAAACACCGCCCAGCGCATGCTGGTTGCGGATGTGTCGGAGCCTGATTTACGCTGCGCCTGCGCGGGTTTGCGCGGCGCCAGCCCGACGTCGCTCATCTCATTGCCTTCGTCATACACCTGCATCCATGCATCCTTTACAAAAAAACAGGCCGGCACCTGAAAACAACCAGGTACCGGTCACGGGTTAAACCACAAATCGACGCGCGTCAGAACTGATACTTGAGTGTCAGCATGGCATTGCGCGGCGTACCGAAATAGCTCGAGCTGGTCGTGCTGTAATACGACTTGTCGAATACGTTGTTGATATTGAGCGCAGCCGACAGATGGCTATCCACCTGATAGCGCGCCATTAGGTCGACCACGGCATAGGCATCCTGCGTGAAGCGCTGGTCGCCATTCGGGCCCAGCCCATCGGTGTAGGTCTTGCTCTGCCAGTTGGTGCCGCCGCCCACCGTCAGCTTGTTCAGCACACCGCTCATGCGATAGGTCGTGAACAGCTTGATGGTGTTCTGCGGAACATAGGTATTCAGCAGCTCGCCGTCCTTATCCTTGGCGCGGCTATGCGAAAGACCGGCCACCACTTGCCAACCCGGGCGAAGTTCGCCACTGACTTCGGCTTCAAAGCCGCGGCTCTTGGTCCCGGATACAGCGCGATACACTGAGTTGCCGTCAATCGTGACACCGGGAATCAGCTGCGCCAGATTGTCCTGTTGAATTTCAAACACGGCAGCGCTGAAATTGAGCCTGCGATTGAAGAATTCGCTTTTGACGCCCGCTTCCTTGCTGCTGCCGGTCAGAGGATCCAGAAATGTACCGTCAGAACCGCGATTGGTTTGAGGCTTGAAAATATCGGTATAGCTCGCATACACAGACCAGGTGCGGTTGAGGTCATACACCACACCGGCATACGGCGTTACCACGCCGCTTTCACTGCGGGCATCGGTGGCATTCTGCGTACCACTCGGGTCCCAGGAGAAGTTGCGCGTGCTCCAGTTGCTGATACGGCTGCCGATCATGATGGAAAGATCATCCACGGGCTTGAGGCGCACCGTGGTGTAGGCACCGGATTCGTGGCTGTCAAACGCACCGGAACCAGTCACCGGGATATCGTCGTAGCCAGGCGTAGCGCCATTCCAGGTATAGATATTGTCAATATCGCTGAGGGCCCAGCCATGACTGGCTGTTCTACCCCAGCTGGTTTTGGAGGCGGTGACGCCGACCACGAGCTCATGCTCGCGCCCGAACAGGCTAAACGGCCCGGTGGCATAGGCATCGATACTGTTTTGCTTGGGCTTGGCCAGCCAGCTGCTCTTGTACATGCCCAAACCGGTACCATCCCGATTCGGCGTCTTCCAGATGGCATAGCCCAGCAGGGCGTCGTAATCGCTACGACGCTGGTTGACCACGACCTTGGCCAGCCAGTCGTTGTCAAAACGCTTTTCCAGCGAGGCAAAATACGAGCGCTGCTCATGATTGAAATCCGCCCATGACGCAGACGAATTGGCCGAACGCGACCAGTTGGTGCGGCTGCCATCGCTGAAGAACAAGGGCAGGCCTGCACGGCTGGCGCTAGTGGAGGTGTATTTCTGGTATTCAATGCCAGCGGTAAACAGCAGGCTGGGAGTGAGGTCGACTTCCAGAATACCGTAGAACATTTCCTTGTCGGAGCTCATGCGGTCGATAAAGGAGTTGCTGCTCTGGCGCACGCCCACCATGCGGCCACGCACACTGCCATCTTCATTCAGCGATCCGGAAACATCCGCTTCGCCACGGAAGTTATCCCAGGAGCCCGCCATGCCGGTGACCGAGGCCTGAAACTCTTTGGTCGGGCGCTTGCGCACCAGATTGATGGCGGCGGAAGGCGTGCCCACGCCACTCATGAGGCCAGTCGCGCCCCTTACCACCTCAACCCGGTCATAAAATGCCAGGTCGGAAACCTGATACTGCCAGCTTTCGCTGGTCGACAGCGGGATGCCGTCTATCATGTAGTTTTCTACCGCGAAGCCGCGCGAGTAATACTGCACGCCATCGGTGACGTCCGAGCCATTCTGGTTGACGCTGATGCCCGTGGTCTGGCGCAATACATCTGA
Organism: Methylovorus glucosotrophus; assembly: GCF_009858335.1. Taxonomy (NCBI): domain Bacteria; kingdom Pseudomonadati; phylum Pseudomonadota; class Betaproteobacteria; order Nitrosomonadales; family Methylophilaceae; genus Methylovorus; species Methylovorus glucosotrophus. The sequence goes on along the minus strand of NZ_VMSE01000002.1, from coordinate 356,193 downwards.
CAAGCCCAGCAAGGCGCGGTCGTCCATTTGCTGGCGCGTAATCACGCTCACCGACTGCGGCGTTTCGCGCAGGGACAAACCGAGCCGGGTGGCGGTGCTGGTCTCGCCCGTAGTGTACGAGCCGGTGTTTTCGGTAACGGCCATTCTTTCCTCGTTTGCGACCACAGCGACTTCAGGCAGGGTCTGATCACGCACTGCCGCCGAGTCTGGCGCAGCGGCTTTGGGCGCGACTTCCAGCACGTAGCCTGCGGCATTGCGCTTTACCTGCAGACCACTGCCATCCAGCAAACGGGCAAAGCCTGCGTCCACGTCGTATTGCCCTTGCAGGCCGGGCGAATTCAGGTTTTTCACCAGCCCGGCATCATATGAAATCAGCACGCCAGCCTGCTGCGCGTAGCGGTTCAATACCTGGGCGAGACTGCCCGCTGGAATCTGGTAACTCTTTTGCGCAACTTCTGCTGCCTGGGTGCTTGCCGAGATGGCCAGCATGGAACCCAGGGCCAGATGTACCGCCAGACAGGCGGGCTTTAATCTTGTCCACGCTGCCGCTTTTGCAGGCATGCGCGCCTGCCCTTTCCCACTTTTCTGATACTGCTTCATGTGCTCCCTTTTTTGATGGTGTCTACACAAGCTATGACGTAGTCACCCGCAAAAGCGGAACTGCATGTGCTGCATTTCTTGCCGTTTTTTTGTCAGTTATTTGGATGAACTCTGCGCAGGGGCCTGGCTGACCTTGGCTGCCGACTGAGGCTTTTCCACCTTCTCCACCCAGCTCAGCCATGGCGTCAAATGACGGATGCGCAGCGGGAAGCTGCTCGCCAGCAATTGCAGCGCCCGGTCTGTATCGTCCAGTGGCAGCAGGGCCGATACATGCATGGCTTCCATATCGGCCGTGCGATACATGACAATGCCGCGACGGTAGCGCCACAGCTTGTCGAGCACCTGGTCCATAGGCTGGTCCTGCACCATCAGCTGATGGGCACTCCACGCAGCGGCGACACTTTCCGTATCAATCGCCACGGGAGTGCTGATGTGTTCAGCCGACAGCAGCACCTGCTCGCCTGCACTGACTATGCGCGTCTGGTCTTGCGCCTCCGTTTTGGCCTCGACCCGGGAGTGCAGCATGGTCAGCGTGGTCCCGCTATCGGTCAGCGTCACCACAAAGCGCGTGCCGAGGGCGCGCATGGTGCCATGCGGGGTTTGCACGATAAATGGCCGCTCTGGATCAGGGGCAACATCCACCAGAATCTCGCCCTTGAGCAGCGCAAGCTTGCGTTCATGTGCACTGAAGTTGATATCCACCGCCGTGGCGCTGGCCAAAGCCAGGTGCGATTGATCTGGCAGCACTTCGTTTTTCCACTCGGCGGTTTCGGTACTCAGATCGGCAAACATGGCCGACCATGGATTGAGTAGCTGCCAGCTGCCCAGCATGGCGCCCAGCAGCAACATCGCGGCGACTGCGTTACGCCAGCCGCGACCGGACGCCGGTTTGTGCAACGCCTGCTGGAGAACAGCGCGTTGCGAGGTATCGCTCGCTATGGCACTTAGCTTGCCGACGAAGCCGCGCATGGTAACCACGGCATTGAGATGGGCCGGATCTGCCTGCACCCAGGCATTAAACGCCGCCTCGTCGGCCGCGCTGGCCTCCGGGCTGGCCAGCAGCACCAGCCACTCGGCTGCCTGACGCACCACGGCAGACCTCGTTTCAGCTGGCTTTGCGCCCTGATCTGCGATGTTGCTCATGCGAATGCTTCGCTCATGCTTGCACCTGCTCCAGCGCATCGTGACAATGCACCAACGCCTGCACCAGGTACTTGCGCACCATGCGGGTGGACACCGACAGGCGACGGGCGATTTCGTCATGCCCCAGCTCTTCCAGCTGCGCCATCAGAAATGCCTCGCGCGGCTTCTGCGGCAGGGTTTCCAGCACCGAGACGAGATAGGCCAGAGCGCGCACCGCTTCCAGTATTTTTGCCGGGTCTGGCGCATGGGCTTGTTCCAGCTGCGCCGCCAGTTCTTCCAGATACAGGGCTTCGATTTTCTTGTGCCGCGCATCATCAATCAGCAAGCGGGTTGCCGTGCGCGTCAGGAAAGCCCGCGGCTCCTGCAGCATCAGCAGATCACGTGAGGCCATCAGCCGCAAAAATGTATCCTGTGCAATGTCCGCCGCCCCATGCGCGCAGCCCAGCTTTTTGCGCAGCCAGCCCTGTAGCCAGCTGTGATGCTGGGTATAAAGCATTTCCGCCACATCGCGACGACGGGGACAAAGAATCAGGGACATGACCGATACATACAGTTGAGAATAATTATCATTATATGAAACAAGCCAGCATCCCACAACCGCTCAATCGTAAAGTCGGGATAAGGTCCTAGCGCGCAAGCACATGATCAAGCTCTGCTTTCATGCAATATCATGGCCCAGCACAAAATGAGAATGATTTGTATTTGATATGTATAATATCCCCTGAATATTGTTACTGCCGGATGCTTCATGCGTAAACCACTTGCCCTGCTACATCGCTGGTTTGGCCTTGCCACCGCGATTTTTCTGTTTATTGCCGGCCTTACCGGCGCGGTTATTTCCTGGGATCATGAACTGGATGCGGCGCTGAATCCGCATCTTTTCGAGTTAGAAGCCCCGGCGCATGGCATTCCGCAGCCATCCCTGCAATTGGCTGCCGAGATCGAGGCCGCCAACCCGTCCATACAGGTGACCTACCTGCCGCTGGCAACAGAAGCCGGACATGCCTTGCAGCTATTCGTGCAGCCGCGGCTCAACCCGGCCACCGGCAAGCCCTACACGCCAGACTTCAACCAGATGGCGGTGAACCCCTACACCGGCGAGGTGCAGGGCAAGCGCATGTGGGGCGAGATTTCACTGGCGCCGGAAAACCTGCTGCCATTTTTGTACAAGCTGCATTACAGCCTGCATATCCCCGATGGTTTCAATCTTGAACTGGGCGTGCTGTTCATGGGGATTGTTGCCATCGTCTGGACCATAGACAGCCTGATTGCCTTGTGGATTTCCTTCCCCAACCTCGCCAGCTGGCGCAAGTCGTTTGCGTTTCGCTGGCAAAAGGGGGGCTATGCGCTCAACTTTGATTTGCACCGCTCGGGCGGCGTCTGGGTCTGGGGCTTGCTGCTGATCATGGCGGTCACCTCCATCTCGATGAACCTGGATACGGAAGTCATGCGCCCGCTGGTAAATCGCATATCGCCGCTGACTGCCAGCCCGTTTGATACCATCACCCCCAGCCCGCTGGATAAACCGCTGACGCCGGTCATCTCGCGTCAGGCCGTGCTGGATCGTGCCACCAGCGAGGCACGAAAGCGCGGCTGGGAAGCGCCTCCCGGTGCCATTTTCTGGTCGCCGCAATTTGGCGTGTATGGCGTGGGATTCTTTGAAGCCGACAATGACCATGGCGATGGAGGGCTCGGCAACCCCTGGCTCTATTTCGATGGCAAGACTGGCGAATATGCGGGCGCCATCGTACCGGGCACGGGCAGTGCCGGCGATATCTTCATGCAGGCGCAGTTCCCGCTGCATTCAGGCCGCATTCTCGGCTTGCCGGGGCGCATCCTGATCTCGCTGATGGGGGTGGTCGTCACCATGCTTTCCGTCACCGGCATCATTATCTGGGCACGCAAGCGCAAGTCGCGCCTGCACCAAAGTCAGCGCGCCGCGTCCACTGACGTAAGCAAGCGCCAACTGGCGCAGCGCGACGGCTCCAAGCCCAGCCCCGCGAATTAATCCGCCACGACCATGCTGAGCCCCCAGATTCATCTGCGCAATCAATGGCTAAGCCTGCTCTATCGCCACCATCAGGGCTGGCTTATGGGCTGGCTGCGCAAGAAGCTGGGCTGCCCGCACCATGCAGCGGATATTTCGCACGACACCTTCAGCCGCCTGCTGGCGCTGGATAACATCCCCGACATCCGCGAGCCCAGGGCTTACCTGCTGGTGACGGCCAACCGGCTGATGATCAATGAATTCCGCAAGCGGCAGGTGGAGCAGGAAACCCTGCAAGCCGTGGCACTGCTCAACGCCGATGACAGCAGCCATAGTCCGGAAACCATCTGCTCGGCGCGGCAATTGCTGGCGCAGGTATTGCTGATGCTGAGCGAAGAGCTGGATGAAAAAGCGCGGCGCGCCCTGCTGCTTGCTCGTGTCGATGGGCTGGGATATCGCGAGATCGCCGCTACCATGCAAGTCTCGGAAAGCAGCGTGAAGCAGTACCTGTCGCGGGCGCTGGTGCATTGCCATGCCCGGCTCTACCCCGGCGCGCCCTGATCATGCCCGACGACATGCCAACGCCAGCCTCCTCCGCCGGGATGACGCAGCCCAGCATTTCCGAGATACGCCAGCAGGCCGCAGAATGGCTGATTCAGCTATCGGAGGCCGAAAGCGACACCCAGCGTGCCGCATTGCAGGCGGCCTGCCAGGCATGGCAACAGCAGCATCCTGGCCACGCAGAGATATTTCGTCAGATGCAAACCCTGTGGCAAAGCCTGGCGGACCATGGTGACACTGCGAAACCAAAACGCAGCAAGGGCAGGCGCAAGGCGCTGATCGGCACCGCCCTGAGTGCCTTGCTGCTGCTGGGCGGCCTGCAACTGCCCACCACCCGCTACTGGCTGGCAGATGAACGTACATCGACCGGCGAAATTCGCCAGATCAACCTCAGTGATGGCAGCCGCATCACCCTGAATACACATAGCGCCGTGGATATCCGCTTTGATGCCCACACCCGCACCATACGCCTGACCGAGGGCGAAGTGCTGGCCGAAGTGGCGCACGACCCGCAGCAGCGCCCGTTTATTGTGGAAAATCGCGATGGTACGGCCACTGCCCTGGGTACGCGTTATCTGGTGCGGCAGGATGCCGACAGTAGCACCGTCACCGTGCTGGAATCCACGGTAGCCGTGAAGCCGCGCCACTCAGCCACCATCAGCAAAGTATATGCAGGCGAACAGTTGCGCTTTGACGCCCAGCAGGCATACACCCTGATGCCCGCCCCAGCACTCGCCGATAGCTGGCACATGCAACGGCTGGTATTTGAAGATGCACCACTCAGTGCCGTGATCGCACGGCTGGCGGAATACCGCCCCGGCCTGCTCAAGCTGAGGACAGATACCCAAGCCTTCCGCTTTACCGGGGTATTGCCCACCGATGATAGCGAAAAGGCGCTCAGCATCCTGCAACAGGCCTTGCCCATCCGCATTCAGCGCTACTCGAACTACATCGTGCTGGTCGATGCCGGCAACGAACCTGCGTCGGATCGCTAGCGTTCTATAGGATTTATATAAGGGACGAATACTCCTGACTGCCCGATTTTTCCTCAGCGCGGTCATTGGAGTTGAGAGCTTCTCAATTCCAATGACCAAACTCAGGGAGTCCATATGACAACATCTCCAGCGTGGGGCCGCGCCTCACTTTTACATCTCGCCATTGTGGCGTGCCTGTGCCAGATGACGCAGGCCCACGCCGCCGACACCGGCACTGCCAGCCATCTGCAGATCGCCGCCCAGCCACTGGGGCAAGCCCTCACCGAGCTGGCCGCCAAAACCGGCATGCTGATCGGGGTGGATGCCGACCTGGTGCGCAACAAGCAGGCCAAACCTATCAATGGGCAATACCAGCCAGAAGACGCCTTAACCGCGCTGCTGGCCGGCAGCGGTTTGCAGGCGGTAAAAGGCAGCAATGGCAGCTACACCCTCAAGCCCAATCCGGCCAATGTGGAAAAACCGCAAAGCCATGCCGAGCCCACTACCCTGCCTGAAGTCAGCGTGTCAGCCGCCAACGAATCCAGCGCTAACGTGCAGGAAGAAGGCAAGGCCGCAGATGGCTATCGGGTCAAGACCATCTCCTCCGTCGGCGCACTCGGCAGCATGCGCCTGCAGGATACGCCCTATGCGATCAGCGTGATCCCGCAAGAGCTGATCCAGAATATCCAGGCGCAATCGCCAGATGATGTCTACAAGCTGAACCCATCGACCCGCACCACCACGCCGCAGATCACCGGCTTCAGCCCCAATGTGAATATTCGCGGCTTTGACGGCTATAACACAGCGGAAGACGGCATGCGCCGCGCCTACAACCATGCTGCCACCATGGAAGACAAGGAACGGGTGGAAGTGTTGAACGGCCTTTCCGGCTTTTTATATGGCGCAGCAAACCCGGGCGGCATGATCAATTTCGTGTACAAACGCCCGACCATGGAGCGCCTGAACAGCGTAACTGTGGGTAACTACGGTGGCAGCCAGGCCTATGTGCATGGCGATTTTGGCGGCCGCATTGACGACGAAGGCCGCGCAGGCTATCGGCTGAACGTGGTCAAGCAGGATGGTGGCACGGCGCTGGATCATCAAAGCATACAGCGCGAACTGATCAGCGGCGCCATCGATTGGCAGATCACCGACAAGCTGCTGCTGGAGTTGAACGCGGTCTACAACCACTACAAAATTGATGCCGTCTCACCCTACTGGTATGTGGCCAGTGGCATTCAGCGCCCTTCCGCCCCCGACACCAGCAAATACTGGGGCCAGAAATGGAGTGGTGATGAGTTTCACAATACCAAGCTCATGAGCAAGCTGACCTACCAGCTGAATGACAACATCACCCTGCGCGGCGCTTACATGCGCGATTACATCAACCGCGAAGGTACTGCAGGCACCTACAATTACCCGCAATCGTCCACCACTTATCAGCAACTGGCACTGGCTGGTGCCGATAGCGAGGATGTCTATAACGCGGGACAGGCGTTTGCCGATATCCGCTTTGATACCGGCAGCATCTCGCACAAGCTCACCACCGGCTACTACATGAATTCCGACCTGTTCCGTGGCTCGGATTACGACAGTGGCGCTAGCACGCTAGGGCCATTTTCCATGCGCAGTCCGACCTATGTCGCTAAACCAGCCTTTGCTGCGGACACCGCCTCGCTTTATACCAAAGGCCGCGATATCAATGAAAACCTGATGCTGGGCGATCTGGTGACCTTCAACGAGCAATGGTCCATGCTGGCCGGGGTAAACCGCAGCCGTATCCTGTCGCTGAGCTACAACGAAGACAACAGCAAGAGCTCCTCCTATGACAAGAGCCGGACCTCGCCTGCGATCTCCCTGATTTACAAGCCCATGCCATGGCTGACCTCTTACCTGAGCTACATCGAAGGACTGGAGGCAGGTGGTCGCGCGCCAACTTCACTGATTTATACCAACCATGGTGAGGTTATGCCACCCATGGTCAGCCGTCAGCAGGAGTTCGGCCTGAAAGCCAGTGTGGGCAAGGTATTGCTAACCACCGCCATCTTTGAAATCGAAAAGGCCTATCAATACACGGAGGTCATCGACAGCTCAAGCAGTGTCTATCGCCAGAATGGTCGCCAGAATCACAAGGGCATAGAATTCGGCGCCACCGGCAAAGCCACCGATAGACTCACCGTCATCACCGGCCTGACGCTAATGGATGCCACGGTGAAGAAATCGGAAAACGCAGGCAATGTGCCGATGAATGTGGCACAGCAGTTTGCCAAGGTATATAGCGAGTATCAGATCCCGGGCGTTGAAGGCCTGACGCTCACCGGCGGGGTTTACTACACCGGCAAGCAATATGCGGATGACGCCAACACTGATCGTCTGCCATCCTTTGTCACAGCGGATATTGGCGCACGTTACCAAACCACGGTCTCCAATCGCCCGCTGACCTTGCGCTTGAATGTGAATAACCTGTTCGACAAGGATTACTGGCTGAACGCCTATTACCTTGGCACCCCGCGCAGCCTGGCCTTCTCGGCACAGATGCAGTTCTAAGTCTCCGCCTCACCAACTGCCCGGCGCCAAACCGGGCAGTTTCCCTCCCAGCATGGCAACGTCGAAATCTGGTCAGTCAGTACGGGATTTCGGCACCACATTTCTTGGCGCCCGACCGTCGTTGGATAACACAAATCCTAAAAATTAATTGTGGGATAAGACACGGTATTGTCTCTTTATTCACACAATGATACATTGTGGTTTAATAATTTGGCATAAGTGCCTTAATTTGTTGGCAAATTATAAAAAAACATCGCTATTTAACAGAAAATTTTACGTAGTTTAATTGCGTTTTTCCAAGGGGGGTCTATATAGCATGCGCCTTGCGAGCACGATTCTTGCGTCCCGCCCTTTTGTAGCCTATTTATAAAACGCGGACATTGAATCCATAAACCCATGCAGCAATCGCCTCAATATACGCCGGACCATCACGCGCAGATCGTGCTGAATCACGTCACGATCAGCGCGCTGCCGTCTATTCCGCAGGTGCTGACGCGCATTCTGGAAATGCTGCAGGATGAAGATACCGACATGCGCAAGCTGGCGGACTTGATGGAAATGGATGTGGTGATCAGCGCCCGCATCCTGCAAGTAGCCAACTCGGCGGCCTTCCAGCGCGGCACCCAGGTATTGTCGGTATACAGCGGCATCTCCAACTTGGGCTGGGACCTGGTCAAGACGCTGACCCTGAGCATTATCTTCCAGCGCATGCTGAGCGATTACTTCAAGAGCAATCAGCAGGATCTCGCCAGTTACTGGTATCACTCGCTGCGCACTGCCGTGCTGTGCAAGGCACTGGCCGCCCGCACCAGCGCGGTTTCCACTGACGAAGCCTATATTTCCGGCCTGCTGCACGACATCGGCCGCCTGGGGCTCTTGAGTGGATTCAACGCCCAGTACCAGGCGTTTTTTGCCATCGACGAATCCCTGCCCAACTACATCGAGAGTGAAGCCGCGCGCTTTGGCATCGACCATTGCGAGCTGGGCGCCTGGGTCATCAAGAACTGGCAGGTAAAGTCCTTCCTGGAAGATGCGATTGCCTATCACCATCTTCCTGCCGCACAGCTGGAACATTCGCCGGCGCTGATCAAGATTGTCTACCTGGCCAATCTGCTGGCACAGCAGAATATCCGTGACAAACCCGCCCTGGCCGAACTGGCCGAGCGCTGGTTCAATCTGAGCGAAACCGCGCTGGATGAAATTGTCAGCATCAGCCATCAGCAGATTGATGTGCTGGCGATCTCGCTCAACCTGGAAGCCGAAAAACCCGCGCTGGGCATGGACAGCGCCCCGGAAGCCGAAGATATCGACGCCCTGCTGGGTGCGCTTGGCAACCGTGCCCAAGCGCTGCTTGCACCGTCGTCCAATATTGATGACCGCCTGATGCAAGGCGTGGCAAGCAATGCGCTGATCAACCACATGGAAAGCACGCTCAGCCAGCAGCCGGATGAAGAAGCCCTGCTGCTGCAACTGCAAAAGCTGGCGCGGCTGATTTGCCACAGCAAGCAGCTGATGCTGTTTGTGCCCAATGAAACCCAGACCACCCTCATCGGCAAGCCGCTGCAGGCTGACCAGAAATGGGTGGCCGATTTCATTCTGCCGACCCAGCAGGATGTCAGCCTGATTGCCGACACCTGGCTTGCGCAGGCGGCCCGCCATAGTTTTGAAGCCTTCCGTGGCAGCAAGGCCACCTTGCCAGACAAGCAGATGATGCGCATGAGCAATGCCGCTGGCATGCTGTGCGTGCCGATGATGCTGAAAGGCAAGCCCATGGGCGTGATGGTGCTGGCGCTGGATCAGCCCGAGTTTCTGCTGCTGGACACGCAAATGTCCATCCCCACCGCCCTTGCCCGCATTGCCGCCAGCCGCCTGGCCGCCAGCGGCCAACCGGCCGATGACATGCTGGCAGGCGAAGCGCAAAAAGAACGCTTGCGACGGTTTGTGCATGAAACCAGCAACCCGCTCACCACGGTTAAAAACTACCTCGCGATTTTAGAGCAGCGCATGCTGAAAAACGGCATGCAAAGCGATGACATCAGCATCGTCAATGAAGAGATCGACCGCATCGGCGTCATGATCGGCGAGCTGTATTCCAATGGCCAAAGCTACAGCGCCGCCAGTGTGGATATCAACCAGATGGTACTGGACCTGATTACCCTGCATCGCCAGACTTACCTGGAACCCGCTGGCGTGGATGTAGTGGAAGCGCTGCTGCCGAACCTCCCGGAAGTCACCACCATTCCGTATCAGTTGCGGCAAGTGCTGGTCAATCTGATCCGCAATGCCGCCGAAGCCATGCCGAATGGCGGCACACTTACCATTGCCACCCATGTGGAAAACCGCGCTGGCGAAGAACCCATGCTGCTGATTCAGGTCAGCGACACCGGCCATGGCATCCCCGATGAGGTGATGGCACGCTTGTTCAGCCCGCAAACCAGCACCAAGGGCGGCAACCATGGCGGCATCGGGCTCACCATCAGCAACGACATTATCAAATCCCTGCATGGCAGCATGGCCTGCCGAACATCCCCCCAGGGCACCAGCTTTGACGTGCGCCTGCCTCTGCAATCCGAAGCCAGCGATCTGGCATTAATGGAATAAAAGGGCACCATGTCGAGCATCTACCCCATCAACGCCTCACCCAAGCCGGTTGCCGAAACAGCGCCGCTGGCGCGGCTGCTTATTGTCGATGACAATGTGCGGCTGGCGGAAAGCCTGAAATACCTGGTCGAAATCCATGGCTATGTTGCCCACGTGTGCAACTCTGGCTTTGCCGCGCTTGATCTCGTTGCCGAGCAGCGCTTTGACCTGATGCTGCTGGACCTTTCCATGCCGGGCATGACCGGGCATGAGGTGCTGATGCAACTGCCCAAGGGCAAGCAACGCATTCCCGTGGTCGTCATCAGTGGCACCAAAACCCTGAATGCCGCGATTGATGCCATGCGCCATGGCGCTTATGACTTTTTGCGCAAACCCTACCAGCCGGAAGAGCTGCTGCGCACGATTGAAAACGCGCTGGAACACTCCCGGCTCGAGCTGCAGAACAAATCCATCCACGCCCGGCTGGAAGAATCAGAAACGCTCTACCAGTACCTGATCGACAGCTCGCCCGACATCATCTACACGCTGGATGACAACGGAAACTTCACCTTCATCAACAACCGTGTGGAAACCCTGCTGGGTTATTCACGCGAGACCATGCTGGGCAAGCACTACACGCTGCTGATCCACGAAGAAGACTACGAGCGCGCGCACCACGCCTTCAATGAGCGCCGCACCGGCAACCGCGCCGCCAAGAACGTGGAGCTGCGCCTGCGCTGCCAGGAGCGACGCAGTGAACGCCGCCAGCCCGAGCAGAATTACATTACGGTGGTCATCAATGCCATGGGCATTTATGGCACGCACCCGGAACATGGCACGCCCTTCAACGGCACCTATGGCGTGGCGCGCGACATTACCGAGCGCAAAAAAGCCGAGCAGGCCATCACCCACCAGGCCTACCACGATACGCTGACCGACCTACCCAACCGCATGCTGTTCAAGGACCGCTTAACCGTCGCCATCCATCACGCCAAGCGCAACAAGCACAAGCTGGCGATCATGTTCCTGGATCTGGACCGCTTTAAATGGGTGAACGATACGTTAGGCCATCTGTATGGCGATGAGCTCCTGAAGCAAGTGGCAGCCCGCCTGCGCAACTGCATGCGCGAGCAGGATACGCTGGCGCGCATGGGCGGTGATGAATTCACCATGCTGCTGCACGAGCTGAATCAGCCCGACGATGCGACTGTCATCGCGCAGAAGATTTTTGATGAGCTGAAGCGCCCCTTCATGCTGGATGATCGCGAAATCTTCATTTCATCCAGTATCGGCATCGCCATTTACCCGGACCATGGCGACTCCATCGAAAACCTGATCAAGCGCGCCGACATTGCCATGTACCACGTCAAATGGCGCGGCAAGAATGGCTTCCAGTATTACGATCCAAGCATGAACAGCATGTTCCACAAAAAGCTGTCGCTGGAAAACGAGCTGCGGCGCGCCATCGAAAAACGCCAGATTGTGCTGTACTACCAACCCAAGATTCATCTGGATGGTCATTGCGTCATCGGCCTCGAAGCCCTGGCGCGCTGGCATCACCCCGAGCTGGGCCTGGTCTCGCCGCTGGAATTCATCCCGCTGGCAGAAGAAACCGGCCTTATCCACGCCCTGGGTGAAATGCTGCTGGAAGAAGCTTGTGTGCAGATGCGGCAATGGCAGGATGCCGGGCTCAACAACTTCAGCCTGGCGATCAATATCTCACCGCAACTGGTGGAAGAAGATGCCTTTGTCAGCCGCATTTTGACGCCGATACGCCACCACCAGCTGAGCGAAGACCTGTTTGAAATCGAGATTACCGAAAACCTGCTGATGCGCGATGTGGAAAGCTCCATCAGCAAGCTGAAAGAGCTGGGCAGCCACGGCATCAAGATCGCCCTGGACGACTTTGGCACCTGCTACTCCTCGCTGGCTTACCTGCGTCGCTTCCCCATCCACAGCGTCAAAATCGACAAATCCTTTGTCAGCGACATCAGCAGCACCAGCGAAAACGCCTCCATCATCTCGGCGATTGCCGGTATCGCCAACGGCTTCAAGCTCGACCTCATCGCCGAAGGCGTGGAAACCATCCCGCAAATGCACACCCTGCAATCCCTGGGCTGCTCCAAGATGCAAGGCTTCCTGTTCAGCAAACCCCTGCCCGCCAAGGAAATGACCCAGGTGCTGCACAATCCCTCCCTGTTATTCCAGGATGTCCCCGCCCCGCCACAGATGCTGCCCTTGTTGTAGGAAAGTCACGGCCACAGCCTCGGCAATCTGGCACGTATCCAATCCAACCGGGTGGGTGGCATCGCCATGCGGGTTTCAAATCCGGCACCTCCACCATCCGCGTAGATCAGGTAGTCGTTGCCATACTCAAGTTCGCGGAGTTCCCAGTTAAACTCGAAGTAGCGCTCGGCCAGTAGCTCGCCCTGCATGGAGTAAACTCTGAGAAGGATTTCGTCATCCTGGAAATTGCTTGGATCAATACCTCCAGCCAGTCCACAAAGAACAATGTTGTATTGCTGACCCTGAAAGGTATGGATGCCGCCATTCATTTCTTCGTTGTAAAGGTCACATCGAAAATAATCATCGAGGTCTGCCCGCATCATGAATAACCAGAAAAGATAGGGGATAGCCGCGAGAATTAGCAGTAAGCGAAGTATCCTTTTGATAATCATCGCTCGTACTCCCAGCATACTTCTCCTAGATCAACCACGATAGGCTTGGTCAGTTTGATGCGCTTAAGATCAGAATAGATCACAAAGTCACCACCGCGTATTTTAAGCTCGCGCCATCTGCGAAAGTCACGATTGCGGATCGGATAATACACATTCCCCTTACGCAACTGACTCTTGATGTCCACCGGCTTGTCGATGTGGTCTGGAATAGAGGGCAGGTAGTAGCGGGCATCATTAGCTAATTCAAATCTGCGCTTTGAAGCAAGTTTCTTGGATATAACGTCTGCTATGGCACCATCCAAGGCAATGATTACACCTCTATGGTTCCAATGTCCCAGGTACTGAGAAACAGAGTGCCCAGCATCGTTAAAGGAATAGTAGTCTCTTGCATAAACATAGACATGGGTGATGGTGACAGTGGCATGCAGGCATTGTCGCCATGGGACAGGATCGTACCGATTGTAGCGGGCCACTCTGATTTCAGCACTGGCAATGGCGGCATACAGGCTGAAATTGCCAATGGCGGCGGCGAGGTCGTTCATGCCCACGCCCTGATAAGCGGTTTTGAGATTGGCAATCACATCCAGCATGGGGACATCGGCATGCTGAAACTGGAAGCGCTTGTGCAAAAGCTGCTTATCATTGTCACAGTTCGCCAGCGTATCCAGAGTGCCAGTGTACTGATAATCGTAGCGCTTCATAAAGCGCTCAAATTTATTTACAAGCTCTTTTCGAGCCGGACTGTTGTAAATATTTTCATGGGCCGTGGACTCCAACTCACTATCCAGCAGCCAGTTGTAATGCTTGCGCACATCGCCAAAGCCCAGCACCCAGCTTAGTTTGAGGTTGTCGGTATCCACAAAGGCTTCATCAAACATGGTGTCGGATTTATCGGGGATAACGTGGGCACGGCCATTGAACCAGCGCCGGGCGCAGTAGGCGGCGTATTTGAAGCCCATGGCTGCCATGCCTTTTGGCAGATCGAGCATGTCGAACGGTGGCGGGCAGTCTTCTTCATCGTCGTCATCGTCATCCACTTGCGATGAACGGGACTTTTGCGCGGTGGCGGGTGGCGTGTTGCCTGTGCCAGGGGGCGCGGATGTGCGGCTGGGTGCGGGCTCTGGTGGCTCATCATCCAGCGGCGGTGGCGATTTATCCATGGCGATACTGGCCTGGGCCTTGACCGGGCGGCAGCCATCGGCATGTTGTTTTAACACCCAGGCTCGGCTTAAGCCCGACGTTTCAGTGGCAAGAAAGGGGTACCGCCCTTTTTTAAGTTGCTGCTGGTACTGTGACACCCTATCTGCAAGCTGCTCAAACAATGACATGGTTTACCCCTGGGTAGATTAAACAAATGGTTTAAATACCCAGGGATGCTATGCAAGGAAAAAACTCGGCTCAAGAAAAGCCGTCACCGGATTATTGGATAGTGATAACCGCCCGTGCAGAAATGCGAGTTGCTCAGTGAGCCTGGCCTGACGAATATGCCAGACTGAATTCCTGCGCTTGTTCAGGCTCGGCGCGTTCATGCGCTTCCATGGGTGTAATCACGGCGGTAAAGCCTTGCAGGGTTTGCGCTACCTGCGGTGACACCACAATGCTGAACGTGCTGGCGTAGGTCTTGCCGGAGGGCACATGCATCACATGCCGCGCAGGGGAAGCATCGGGTGGCAAGCCTTGCAGGGTGAGCACATAGGTCTGCGCCTGGGCTTCTTTATTGGTGAGGCGCACGATGTAGCGGCTCTTGAGATCGCCATTGGACATGCGGGTCACCAGCGGCTGGTCCTGCTGGATATTGGCGACAAAGGGCTCCAGGTGCTGAATCTTGTAGGCAAAGAAGACAATCGCCAATGCCATCAGCCCCAGGTAGCCATATTGCTTGAGGCGGCTGGCAAAGCTGACGGTGGCAGATTTGGCCGCAGGCTCGACGGCCGCGGCCTGGCGGAAATCAATCAGGCCAGTGGGCAGCTGGATGGATTTCATGATGGTATTGCAGGCATCAATACACAAGCCACAGGCAATGCAGTCAATCTGAAAACCTTTGCGGATATCCACACCGGTGGGGCAGACATTGACGCAATAGCCGCAATCAATACAGTCACCCACGCCTTGCTGCTGGCGAGATCCCGGCTCCTTGAGCGCTTTGGCAGGTGGCTGGCGGCCTTGGGTGCGTTCACCCCGGGCAGCATCGTAGACCACGGTTTTGGTCAGTGGATCCTGCATGGCGCTCTGGAATTTGCCATAGGGGCAAGCCACGCGGCAGATGTTCTCGCGGGCGAAGCCGGCGGCGACATAGGTAGTGGCGGTGATGGTGGCGATGGCGGTATAGGCCGCCATGGGCGCACGGCCCTCCCAGATGGCGGATATCAGCTGGCGGGCATCAGCAAAATACAGGGTAAAGGTCACGGCGGTTGCCAACGCCAGGACAAGCCAGAGCGCGTGGGTGAGCCCCAGCTTGGCGATTTTCTCCAGGCCCCAGGGTTGTTTCGTCAAGCGGATACGGGCCTGCGCCTCGCCCTGCACCCAGCCTTCTATCATGCGAAAGGCATCGGTCCACAGGGTCTGAAAACAGAAAAACCCGCAGAACACACGCCCATACAGCGCCGCCGACACAAACAGCATGGTGGCCGCCATGACCATGATCGCCATCAGCACCATGAGGTCCTGCGGGAAGATCACGATATCAAACAAAAAGAAGCGGGAATTGGCGAGGTCAAACAGCAAGGGCTGACCGCTGCGCGCCGCGCCATGCCAGGTGAGCCATGGCAGGCCAAAATAAACCGTGTAGGCCAGGAGCAGAATCCCGGTCTTGAGATTGCGATATTTGCCCTTGACCGCATACGGCACGATGGGAATGATTTTTCTGGCGGGCTTGGCAGCACCGGCAATAACCGCTTGCATGGCTGGCTCCATTCATTTGAGTGTGTGCCATGTTAAAACTCGCCAGCAAGATAAAACAGATGCAGAAACTATATAAAAAACCATATCAGATTTATACTGCCTGCATGATCAGCTGCAAGGCCCAGCCATGAAAAAATACGAAAAACTGGCGGAAGAGATTGCCGAATCCATACGCACCGGTGTGTTGCGCAAGGGCGATAAATTGCCTTCGGTGCGCCAGGCCAGCGCCAGCCATGCGGTGAATGCGTCTACCGTGTTTGAGGCGTATTACCTGCTGGAAGCGCGCGGCCTGATTACGGTAAAAGAGCGCTCTGGCTATTACGTCAGCGGCGGCAGTTCAACCCTGCCGGAGCTGGCCGCGCACCCGGTGGCGCATCCTTATCTGACGCCGGTGGATGTGAGCGAGCTGGTGTTTGATATCCTGGGTGCCACCCGCAATCGCACGGTGGTGCCACTGGGGTCCGCCTTTCCCAGCCCTTTGCTGTTTCCGCTGAAAAAACTGGGACGCACCATGGCCTCCATCGCCCAGCACATGGACCCGTGGAGCTCGGTGCGCGACTTGAGCCCGGGCGATGAAAACCTGCGCCGCCAGATTGCCGTGCGTTACATGATCGATGGTTTCAGTGTACCCACCGATGACATCGTGATTACCAATGGCGCGCTGGAAGCGCTGAATCTCTGCCTGGCCGCGGTCTCCAAACCCGGCGATAGCATCCTGATCGAATGTCCGACCTTTTATGCCGCGTTGCAGGCCATTGAGCGTAACGGACTGAATGCCATTGAAATCCCCAGCCACCCCAAAACCGGCGTTAATCTGGATGCCATGGCGGCGGCGCTGGAACAGCACAAACCAGCGGCCTGCTGGCTGATGACCAATTTTCAGAATCCGCTGGGCAGCCTGATGCCGGAAGATAAAAAGCAGGCTCTGGTGGCTTTGCTGCAGCGCTACCAGGTGCCGCTGATCGAAGACGATGTGTATGGCGAACTGTATTTTGGGCAGCAGCGCCCCAAGCCGGCCAAGGCATTTGATACCGAAGGGTTGGTCATGCATTGCTCGTCGTTTTCCAAATGTCTGGCGCCGGGCTACCGCGTGGGCTGGGTAGCGGCAGGCCGCTTTGCCAAAACCATAGAGCGCATCAAGCTGACCACCACGCTCGCCGCACCGGCGCCGGTGCAGCAAACGCTGGCGGCCTATCTCGCCATGGGCGGCTATGACCGGCACCTGCGGGCCTTGCGGCACACCCTGCTGATGCAGCAGATTCGCTTTATTGAAACCATTGAGCAGGTCTTCCCTGCTGGCACGCAGCTCACGCGCCCGGCCGGGGGTTATTTTCTATGGCTGAAACTGCCGGAAGGTACCGATGCGCTCTCGCTGCATCAGCACTGCCTGGAGCTGGGCATCAGCATTGCTCCCGGCCCCATGTTCTCGGCGCAGCGGCAGTTTTCAGAATATATACGGCTGAATTACGGCCATGAATGGACCAGCGAAATCGAGCAGGCCCTGCATACGCTGGCCAGACTGATTCCCGAGCATATTCGCTGATCAGGCCAGCGCCAGCGTCGCCTGCATGTCATCCGGCACGCGCACGCTGCCATTGGTGTAGTACTGAAACAAGGCAATGGCGGCGCGACCGGCATCGGCCAGCTGCTCGCGCGGCATGGCGGCCGTCACCGACGCGGCGGATAGGCGATACAAAGGTGGCAGCTCCAGATTATTGAGCGATGACAGCGCTTCAAAGCGGATACGCGCCACTTCAGCCGCCCCTTCGTAGATGCCGACCTCAAACATGCGCTCCACCGAAATGCGCAAGGTATTGCCCGAGGCAAACAGCAAGTCCTGATCTTTTTTGGTTACTGCCACAATCTGCATGTCTGCCCCAGCCGCTATCAACGAAAGGCACATCATAAAACAGGGGGCCTAACCCCAACAGATGCAGTTCCTGCAAAAAAAACCGGAGCAGATACCCTCGCCTCGCTCAACTCTCATGCATTATCCCGGCTCGCTGTATGCAAGGGCCCGACTTTTCTTATGGCACTTTTCGCCGCCTGGGCGGGTCATCAAGTACACACCCCTCCGTTGAAAGCATGCGATGCCCAATACCCCGCTTGATGAATGTACGGTACAGCTCAACGACGCCCTTGGCGCCGAATTGCATGGCGACATGGCGCTCTCTGCCGAAGCTGCACGGCTGCGTTATGTGAATGACGGCACGCCCGGCTTTGCCCGCAAGCGCACGGCCAAGGGCTTTCGTTATGTGGATCGGCAAGGCCGCCCCTTGCATGAAAAAACGCATCTGGCGCGCATCCGGGCACTCGCCATTCCACCCGCCTGGCAAGACGTGTGGATATGCCCGTATGCCAATGGGCATATTCAGGCTACGGGGATAGACGCCAAGGGTCGCAAGCAGTACCGCTACCACAAGGAGTGGCGCGCCATCCGCGATGAAGCCAAATACGCGCACATGCTGGATTTCGCTTTGCATTTACCGCTGATACGCAAACAGGTAGATGCCGACCTTGCCAAGCCAGGGTTGTGCCGGGAGAAAGTGCTGGCACTGGTCATCGCCCTGCTGGAAAAAACCATGATACGGGTCGGCAATGATGAATATGCCCGCACCAATCGCTCCTTTGGCCTCACCACCCTGCGCAACCGCCATGTGGATGTACAGGGCGGCCGTATCGCCTTTCACTTCCGTGGCAAAAGCCGGGTGGAACATGCCATCGAGTTGCAAAACGCCAGGCTGGCCAGACTGGTGCGCAAGATGAAAGACCTGCCCGGGCAGGCCCTGTTTCAGTATGTGGATGACACCGGCGAACGCCATGCGGTGAGTTCATCGGACGTGAATGCCTATCTCAAAAGCATTACCGGTCGCGACTATACCGCCAAGGATTTCAGAACCTGGTCTGGCACCTTGCATACCTTTCAATCGCTCACCACGCTGGATGCCTTTGAAAACCAGACCCAGGCCAAAAAGAATGTGGTGCAGGCCATCACCGAAGCCGCCCGCAAGCTGGGCAATACCCCTACCATCTGCCGCAAGTGTTATGTGCACCCGCTGATTATCGAAACCTATATGGCGGGAAAATTATTGGAGGCCGTGGAGCAGGAAACCAAAGATAAGGATGCCCCCTGGGCGCTGGATGCCATTGAGCGGCATGTGCTGCATTTGCTGCAACGGCAGATAGCCGATGCACGAAAAAGCGAAGCGGCCTGACGAGGGTTGAGTGGCTGGATCGGGCTGCTTCAACACCAGGCAGCCCGGGCCGAAAGCCTTAACGGATATCCCACCAGGTGGGCAGCAGGGCGCGCACCTCGGCTTGCGAATAGCGGTCATCAATCAGGTAGATGGCCCCTGTGTCCTCCCGCGTACGAATCACACGGCCCGCCGCCTGTACCACTTTTTGCAGGCCGGGGTAGAGATAGGTGTACTCATAGCCCGCGCCAAATATCTCTTCCATGCGTTCCCGCATCTGCTCATTTACCTCGTTGATCTGCGGCAAGCCTATGGTGGCGACAAAGGCGCCCACCAGCCGATCACCCGGCAAATCGATGCCCTCACCGAAAGCGCCGCCCAGCACAGCAAACGCAATGCCTTCCGAGGTTTCGGTAAAGCGATTGATGAAGGCTTCCCTGTCCTGCTCCGTCATCATGCGCGATTGCTGCCGCACCGGAATATCGGGATAACGCTCGGTAAATAGCTCGTATACCTGCTGCAGATAATCAAAGCTGCTTACAAACAGCAGATAGTTGCCCGGCCGGGCTTTGTATTGTTTGGCCATGAGCTGGGCTATCGGCATCACCGAGTGGCGCCGCCGCAGATAGCGCGTGGAAATATGCGTCACCAGCCGCACGTCCAGCTGCTCCGGGCTGAATGGCGATGGCACATCGATAAACGGCGTTTTATCCGGCAGGCCCAGCATGTCACTGTAAAAATGCGAAGGGCTGAGCGTGGCAGAAAACAGCGTGGCCGATTGCGCGGCGTCAAAGCGCGTCTTGAGAAATGGCGCAGGCACGATATTGCGTATGCATAGCACCGTGTTTGCCTGCAACAGATTAGCGCGGCCCTCTTTCAGCGTGATATCAAACATGGAATGCGGGCCAAAGGCATCGGCCAGCGTGACAAACTGCAGCGCATCAAAATAGAAATTCAGCAGGCTGGCGGCATTATCGGTCGGGTGCAGCGCCAGATAATCGGTAATGCGGGTGACCACCCGCTGCAGCGAAAGCTCAAAGTCTTCCTCAATCGCCGGATAGACTTCATACGGCGCCACCTGCGGCTGCACCATGCTGCTCCAGGCTTGGCTGAGTTTTTCCAGCGGCGTTTTCAGCGATTTAGGGGCTTCCTGCCGCATAACCTCAAACGCCTGCTGATCCAGCTCGGCGCTATACATCTTGCGGCCGCGCTCTATCATGTTGTGCGCCTCATCCACCAGGATGCTTACGCGCCATTCATTCATCACCGTACCCGCATACAGCACGGCATAGAGATCAAAGTAGTAGTTGTAATCGCCCACCACCACATCACTCCAGCTCACCAGATCCTGCGCCAGGTAATAGGGGCAGATCTGATGTTGCCGCGCCACCGCCGCCAGTGCCTCGCGGTCCATCATGCCACGCTCAAGCGCCTGTATGCGCGCCTGCGGCAAGCGATCGTAAAAACCCTTGGCCAACGGGCAGGAATCGCCATGGCAGCTTTTGTCGGGATGTTCGCAGGCTTTTTCGCGCGCCACCAGTTCCAGCGTGCGCAAGCTCAGGTCCGGGTTGGCCGCATGAATCACATGAATGGCATCGAGCGCCAGTTTGCGTCCGGAGGTTTTCGCGGTAAGAAAGAAAATCTTGTCCAGCTTCTTTTCCGGCATGGCTTTCAGCAGGGGGAAAAGCGTGCCCAGCGTTTTGCCGATGCCGGTCGTCGCCTGCGCCATCAGGCATTTGCCCAGGCTCGCCGTTTTGTACACGGATTCTGACAGCACGCGCTGCCCGGTACGAAAAGTGGGATGCGGAAACTGCAAGGCCGTGAGCTGCAGGTTGCGACGCAAACGATGTGCCACCTCGCGGTCCGCCCAGGTGCGCAGCTGGGCACACTGCGCGTTGAAATACGCCGCCAGCGCCTCCGCCGTATAAAGCTCGCTTAGCGGCTCTTCCGTTTTGCTCGATACGTTGTAATACACCAGCGTGGTATTGATCTCGTGCAGCTCACGCTCCTGCGACAGCAGCGCGGCATATACCTTGGCCTGCGCCCAGTGCAGGAAGCGATGGTTTTCCGGCATGCGCTCCAGCAGGCCCTTGAAGGTCTTGATCTCCTCCAGCTGGTTCAACTCCGGGTCATAACCATCGGCCCGGCCCCGCACAAAAATATTCTGGTACTCGCCGGTGAGCGCAATCTCGGTCTCGTAGCTCGCATTGCGGTTGGACGTGACCGAAGTATGCCCCATCATCCCCTCCAGCGCCGTGGGCGCAGGCGTAAAGCGCTGATCCAGATCACCGCGGCGGGCAACCAGATCGCACATGGCACGCACAGAAATAATGTACCGGAACGGATCCGCGGGATTTTCGGAAACGACCAGGCTGGGAGCGAGCTTAATGTTGCATCCTTGTGGGGTCAGGCAATGTGGAGGACCAGACGAGAGGGGATCACGATTTCCCACCTCACTGGCGTGAGGCCTTATTGTATCGCGAAGCGAACGAGGCGTGCCCGCGATACCGCCCCGATAAACTACTCGACCTTGACGAAGCTGCCCTGCGGCTTATCTTGCAACAGACTCAGCAAATCCGCCGACTTCAATGCCAGCGCATAACCCAGCACGCCACTGCCTATCACCACCGTCTCATACGCAGAAACACTGGTATCCACCAGCACCCGCAAGCCCTCAGGCAAGGCAATCGGCGGCACCGCACCCACCACATACCCGGTCGCTTCCGGCACCTCGGCATACTCCGCCATACGGCACTTGCGCTCCCCCAGAAAGTTACGCAACAACGCCCAGTCCGCCCGACCACCACCCGCCACCGCCAGCAGGCAAAACCCGCTCTGCTCACCCTTGAACACCACACTACGTACCACCGACTGCGGCTCCAAGCCCTGCGCAGAGAGCAACTCCTCAAGACTACGGATGGGCTTTTTGTCTTCGCTAAGCGGAATTTCGACAATCTTGAAAGCGATGCCTTTGCTTTCGAGCAGGGTAGTGACGTTGGATTGGATTGTCATGCGTGTATGCTCCTTTCGGTGCAAGATGGCTTGTACGATATGCGCCGCCTGCAACGTTAATAATATGTTGCCTGACTGCCCGCAGGGTCGGCCGGCAACTAACCGTAATGCCTAAATTGTACTGCCGCCTTCCAGCCAGGTGTACCGCATGTAAGGCTTCCGCAGTTGACATCCCCAGCAAAGTTTGATGAACTTAGCGCCGTTATTGAAAGGCAAACCTGCTGAAAGGCAGGGACGCAAAGTTTCCGACCTAAGGGCGCATGCCTAAGGTAGCGGGACTGCCGTTTACCGCAAGGGTGAATGTATTCGGCGCTTTGCAATTTCCATGATGTATCACCCGCATCAGACATGTGAGCCCAGCGTGAGCTGAGGCTTGGCTGTCAGGCGGCTATCGCCCTGCGTGGCGTGGCTGGAGATAAATTCAACGGAAAGTAGTTAGTGATTACCAGACTGGCAATGAGACCTCGACCCGCTGCAGATTGCCTGGCGGCTTTTCTGATGGAGGCGGATGCCATCGCGACCGTATCGTTCGCCAGGGGCAATGTGCCATGCCCCATCTGAATAGCCTGCCGATGCCATTACGGTTCTTGTTCAAGTTATTGCGACATGAGCTTCCACCCTATGCGCAGGAACCGCACAACCTGCGGGTAAGAATGTTGCTGGCGATTGGCGGATGGTCGCTGATCATGCTCTGCGGCATGTGGGGCGCCTATTATCTGTGTCATGGCAAATGGGTGTTGATGGCGTCCCATGCCATTCTGATTGCCCTGGGGATCTACACCCTCATTCTCATCAACGCCGGGCGCGAGCGCTTGGTGGCGATCAGCATGGCGCATGGGTTGCTGGTAATGCTTTGCGTGATCTGCTGGCTGGATGTGCCAACGCAGGATGTCCCCCGCTCGGTTCATATGTATTTTCTGCCGGTGGCGGCGGGCGCCTCGCTGATATTTCGCAAGGAAAATCTCTATCTGCGTCTGGTGCTGCCATTTACCTTGCTGGCGTGCTGCCTGATTTTTGCGAGCTCTCATATCGGCATCGTCAAACCCGAGCTGATCGCCGATCAGGAGATTCGCCTGCTGGGAGCATGGATTAACAACCTGGCTGCACTCGCGATTCTGGGTGTGGCGCTGATTGTCATGCAAACCGACATTTCCACGCGTCATTCGCTGTATGCCGATATGCGTGCGGCGCTGGCGCAAGGCCAGTTCCGCCTGCATTATCAGCCGCAGGTGGATGCCGTAGGCAATATTTTCGGGGCGGAAGCCCTGCTACGCTGGCAACATCCCGTGCGCGGGATGATTCCCCCGGGCGTCTTTATCGCCGCAGCCGAAGAAACCGGCCTGATCCAGCCTATTGGCACATGGGTGCTGAAAGAAGCGTGTGCCCAACTGGTTAAGTGGTCTAAAGACCCCAACATGGCGCATCTCAGCATCTCGGTGAATGTCAGCGCATCGCAGCTCAGGCAGCCCGACTTCGTGCAGGAAGTCATCGAGATCGTGATGCGCAGCGGCGCCACGCCAGCGCAGCTAAAACTCGAACTCACCGAAAGCATGCTGGCGAAGGATGTCGACACCACCATCCAGAAGATGAAAGCCCTGCGTGCCTTCGGCATCAGCTGGTCACTGGATGACTTTGGCACTGGCTACTCCTCACTCAACTACCTGAAGCACCTGCCATTTGAACAGTTGAAAATAGACCAATCGTTTGTGCGCGACCTGCTGACCAACGAAAGCGACAAAGCGATTGTGGAAACCCTGGTCGTACTCAGCAAAAACCTCAACATGATGCTGATTGCAGAAGGCGTGGAAACCACCGAGCAGCTGAACTACCTTCTGAATAAAGGCTGCATGAAATACCAGGGCTATCTCTTCAGCCGGCCGTTGTCGATTGAAGCGTTTGAAGCCTTCATGCCCGTTTTTCATGAATCCAAGGCCTACATGCAGCTCAAGGCTCAACTGACACTGATTTAGAAAGCAGGGTGCCATCACGCCGCCGCAACCCGGTAAAATGGCACCTAAATGGCATCGCCATGATCCATGGCTAGCCTCCCCGCAAGAAAAAGACTCACCCCTCTCTTGAAAAAACCCACCCCCGCCCTTATTATTAGCACTCTATAGGCATGAGTGCTAACAGCATCCATCCCGACCCGAATTCTGATCAACCCAATGTCAAAAAATGACTTTAATCAAGGAGAGTAACTCATGGCAATTCGTCCATTGCATGACCGCGTGATTGTTAAGCGCTTGGAAGAAGAACGTAAAACAGCATCCGGCATCGTCATTCCAGATACTGCTGCTGAGAAGCCCGATCAAGGCGAAGTGATCGCTGTTGGTCCTGGCAAGAAAGATGACAGCGGCAAGGCTATCGCTCTGGATGTGAAAGTGGGCGACAAGGTGTTGTTCGGCAAGTATGCAGGCCAGGCTGTGAAGGTTAATGGCGAAGAAGTGCTGGTACTGCGTGAGGAAGACATTCTGGGCGTTGTTGAAGCTTAATTGCGACGCATCCCTTAACCGAATCTAGATTCAGGAGAATTAACAATGGCTGCAAAACAAGTAATTTTTGGCGATGAGGCACGTGCCAAAATCGTTAACGGTGTGAACATTCTGGCAAATGCCGTTAAGGTAACGCTGGGTCCTAAAGGCCGTAACGTGGTGCTGGAGCGCTCTTTCGGAGCCCCTACCGTGACCAAGGACGGTGTATCCGTTGCCAAGGAAATCGAGCTCAAAGACAAGCTGGAAAACATGGGCGCACAACTGGTGAAGGAAGTGGCTTCCAAGACTTCCGACAACGCTGGTGACGGCACCACGACTGCTACCGTACTGGCTCAAGCCATCGTACGTGAAGGCTTCAAATATGTAGCTGCCGGTTTCAACCCAGCTGACCTGAAGCGCGGTATCGACAAGGCTGTTGTGGCGATCGTGGAAGAAATCAAGGCGATCTCCAAGCCAACCACCACCAGCAAGGAAATTGCTCAAGTGGGTTCCATCTCCGCCAACTCCGATGCTGACATCGGTCAGATCATTGCGGATGCCATGGACAAGGTAGGCAAAGAAGGCGTGATCACCGTGGAAGACGGTTCCGGCCTGGAAAACGAGCTGGACGTGGTGGAAGGCATGCAGTTTGACCGCGGTTACCTGTCTCCTTACTTCATCAACAACCCAGAGCGTCAAATCGCCCTGCTGGAAAATCCATTCGTGCTGCTGCACGACAAGAAGATCTCCAACATTCGTGACCTGCTGCCAGCCCTGGAGCAAGTAGCGAAGTCTGGCCGTCCTCTGCTGATCATTGCTGAAGACATCGAAGGCGAAGCCCTGGCTACCCTGGTAGTGAACAACATCCGCGGCATCCTGAAGACTGTGGCTGTCAAGGCTCCAGGCTTTGGTGACCGTCGCAAGGCCATGCTGGAAGATATCGCCATCCTGACCGGCGGTACCGTGATTGCTGAAGAAGTGGGCCTGAAGCTGGAAAGCGTAACCCTGAACGACCTGGGCCAAGCCAAGCGCATTGAAGTGGGCAAAGAAAACACCACCATCATCGACGGTGCTGGCGTTGAAGACACCATCAAGAGCCGTATTGACCAGATCAAAAAGCAAATCGAAGACGCTACCAGCGACTACGACCGTGAAAAACTGCAAGAGCGCGTAGCCAAGCTGGCTGGCGGTGTTGCTGTGATCAAGGTTGGCGCGGCTACCGAAATCGAAATGAAGGAAAAGAAAGCACGTGTGGAAGATGCATTGCACGCTACCCGCGCTGCTGTTGAAGAAGGTATCGTGGCTGGCGGCGGCGTGGCTCTGCTGCGTGCTCGCGCTGCCATCAAGGAACTGAAGGGCGACAACGCTGATCAGGACGCTGGTATCAAGATCGTGCTGCGCGCGATTGAAGAGCCTCTGCGCCAGATCGTGGCTAACGCTGGTGACGAACCATCTGTTGTGGTTAACAAGGTTCTGGAAGGCAAGGGTAACTATGGTTACAACGCTGCCAACGGCACTTACGGTGACCTGGTTGAACTGGGCGTTCTGGACCCAGCCAAGGTAACCCGTTCCGCACTGCAAAATGCAGCTTCTGTTGCATCCCTGATTCTGACAACCGACGCACTGGTTGCAGAACTGCCTAAGGAAGACGCGCCTGCGATGGGCGGCGGCGACATGGGCGGTATGGGTGGCATGGGCGGCATGATGTAATCAATGCCTGATGCAGAGGCTGCAAGCCTCGCCATCAAGTAAAAAGCCCCGGGAAACCGGGGCTTTTTTTATGGTCTTTGCGATGAATTGAATGCCATGTCCAGCCGCGCTATCTTCATGACATCAGCCTTGCATCGCGAAGCTGACTCAGGGCGCCGGATTTGACGATGAACTGGCCGCCCCCTGTTTCTGGATGGCAATCACCATCAGCACCCCATTCAGCCGCTCAGCGCGAAACACCACCGGGTCGCCCTCTGCCAAGCCGTTCAGCATTGCTTTATCCTGCGCGACAAACACCATGGTCATGCCCGGCATCCCCAGGTTTTTGATATCGCCATGGCGTAGCGTGATGGTGCCTTGCTCCAGATTGATCTTACGCACTTCGCCCTGGGTGGTGCTGATGTCGGCATCTGCAGCAGCAGTCGCCGTGGCGTCATGCGTCATTCCTTCATGCGCGAATACCGTTAGCGGCAAGGCCATCATGCCGATCAGGTTAAAAGTCCATAAAACACGAATACCGGGTTTGCTCATGAGTAACTTCCATTCAGGTTAATGCTGCATGTGGTCGCCGGGTTTGCGCACCTGTACTTCAACGCCACCGTGGGCGTCGGTGTCCGCGGGGCGCTCAACCGGCGGAAGATCGTTTTCCACTTCCCAGGCGACGGTACCGGCGGGGTGCTGGTAATGGCCGGGGTCGCGATAATCATGTTTGGCGATGCCCTTGCGGATTTTGACGGTGGTAAACATGCCGCCCATCTCCACCCCGCCAAACTGGCCCTGGCCCGACATCATCGGCAAGGTGTTGTCAGGCAGCGGCATTTGCATCTCGGCCATATCCGCCATGCCGTGCTGACCCATGGCCATGTAATCCGGCAACAAGCCTTGCAACTGCTGCTTCAAATCGCGCTGCTCCACGCCCAGCATGGTGGGCACGTCATGCCCCATGGCATTCATGGTGTGATGGCTTTTATGGCAATGAAACGCCCAGTCGCCCGGTGCATCGGCCTTGAATTCCAGCGCCCGCATCTGGCCCACTGCAATGTCGGTTGTCACTTCGGGCCAGCGCGCGCTGGGTGGCACCCAGCCGCCGTCGGTACCCGTCACCATGAACTCGTGCCCATGAATATGAATGGGATGATTGGTCATGCTGAGATTGCCGACGCGGATGCGCACGCGGTCGCCCTGATTCACCACCATGGGGCTGATCCCCGGAAACACCCGGCTGTTAAACGTCCACAGATTGAAATTCAGCATGGTGTTGATGCGCGGTGTGTAAGCACCTGGGTCAATATCGTAGGCATTGATCAGGAACACAAAATCGCGGTCCACCGCCATGGTGGCGGGGTTTTTCGGATGCGTGACCCAGAAGCCCATCATGCCCATCGCCATCTGCGTCATTTCATCGGCATGCGGGTGATACATAAAGGTGCCCGCCCGCTGCGCGACAAATTCATAGGCAAAAGTCTTGCCGGGCTTGATGCCTGGCTGGGTCAGGCCAGTGACGCCATCCATGCCATTGGGCAGGCGCTGGCCATGCCAGTGCATGGAAGTATGCTCGGGCAGGCGATTGGTGACGTAAATGCGCACGCGGTCACCTTCCACCACTTCTATGGTTGGGCCGGGGCTCTGACCGTTGTAGCCCCATAAATGCGCTTTCATGCCGGGCGCCAATTCGCGCACTACCGGCTCGGCCACCAGATGAAACTCCTTTACGCCATTGCGCATGCGCCACGGCAAGGTCCAGCCATTGAGAGTGACGACCGGGTTATATGGACGGCCAGTATCCGGCATGTGCGGCGCCTGGGTGTCGGCATCGCTCACCGAGATGATCTCCGGCAACGCCGCCATGGCGACCTTGCTGACCGTGGCCGCGGTAGCGGCTACCCCGGCCAGACTGGCCCCTTTAAGAAAATCACGCCTAGACACCATATCGTTATCCTGTCCTGTTGATCACTTGCGCCTGGGTTGGGCTGGCTTTATTGGGCAGTCAGCGCCGAAGCTGGCGTAGAAAAATCCGGCTTGCCGATCAAGGCCATTTCCATATCGCTTTGCGACAGCCAGAAATCACGCAAGGCCTCGATGTAGCTGTTCACACTGGCAATCTGCGCCCGTGCATCTGCCAGCAAATCAAACACGCTGACCAGCATGCCGTTATAGCGCAGCTGGTTTTCTTCGGCGATTTTCTGACGGATAGGCACCACACTATCGCGATACTGCCGGGCAATATCGTAACTGGCGCGGTAACGCCCATAGCCCTCGCGCACTTCTGATCTGGCTTCCACCGCCACTTGCGCCAGTTGGTTCACGGCCTGCATATAGGTGGATTCCGCCCTCGCTACGCGGGTGCTGCCCCAGTCAAACAAGGGAATCTCCAACGAAATCTCCACGCCATTTTTGTAGGGGTCCGAGCGTCGTCCTTCCAGCACGCGGGCAGGGCCCAGCTCCAGCACATTGATGAAGCGCGTGGTTTTGGTGAGGCCCAATTGCCCGGCCAGAGCTTCGGTTTGCAGCTTCATCATCTGCACATCCATGCGCTGCTGCAAAGCGGTCTGCTCCAGATTGGCCGGGTCTTCTGCATGCGCGGGCAAATCCGGCATGCGCTCGGGCAAAGTGTAGTGCGTGTGATCCAGGCCCATCAAGCGGGTGAGCTGCTCGGTAGCCTGCAAGCTGGCCTGGCGGGCACGGCTTGCGCCTAAGGTGGCATCGGCATAAAAACCTTGCTCACGCGCCTCATCCAGTGTGCTCCAGTTGCCTGCCTTCTTCATGCGCTGCGCCAGCGTGGCACTGGTCTCGGCCGCCCGCATTACCTGCTGCATGTAGCGTTCGGATTGCGCGGCAGCCAGCGCGCTGAAATACGCTTTGCGGGTAGCAGTCGCCAGTCGCAATACCTCCAGCGAGACCTGACGCTGGGTTTGCTCAAAGCGGCGGCGCTCGATGGCGGTGGCCTTGGGCATGGTCACCAGCGAAAAAATATTGAAGGTCAGCGCCTGTTCGATCTTGTATTCGCCGTCGCGGCTGGCGCGCAGCATGGAAAAGCGCGGATTGGGCAAGCGCCCGGCCTGCACCAGATCAGCCTCTGAAATACCCAGCTCGGCATACGATGCCTGCAGGCCACGGTTATTCAGCAAGGCAATCTGCACGGCATCGTCCACGCTGATGGGCTGCTGCAACAGTTGCGCGATACGCGCATCCAGAGCGTGACGCTCGTCTTCAGACTTGACCCAGCGTATCTCCTTACCGGTTTTGGCTTTCACCGTGGAAGCCACCTGATCAAATCCGCCATCCCGCGAAAACGTGGCGCAGCCGGGCAACAGGCTGACAAGCACCAGTGGCAGCAACAGCCGCGCATATGCCATGCATATCATGTCAGCGCGGGGCGAGCGGATAGACGGAGAAAGTTTCATGCTGACCAGCATGGCATGGCTGACCCGACAGCCAGCTGACATCCAGATTACATTTTTGTCATCTTGCTGCCAGGCAGCATGGTTTGCGGCACAATCACTGTCTACACCACCACCTGACCACTCCATGCGAATTCTTGTAGTCGAGGATGAACACAAAACCGGCGAGTATCTGCGCAAAGGCCTGACCGAGGCAGGCTTTGTCACGGACCTGATACAGGATGGTCTGGATGGGCAACATATGGCGCTGGCTGAACATTACGACCTGATCGTTCTGGATGTCATGCTGCCACGCGCCAGTGGCTGGCAGATCATCGCTGCCCTGCGTGAGGCGGGCAAGCATACCCCGGTGCTCTTTCTGACGGCACGTGACCTGGTGGAAGACCGCGTGAAAGGCCTGGAACTGGGCGCGGATGACTACCTGGTCAAACCGTTTGCCTTTTCCGAATTGCTGGCCCGTATACGCACGCTGCTGCGGCGCGGCAGAACGCGCGAAGCCGATGTGCTGCAAGTTGCCAATCTGGAAATCGATGTGCTACGGCGGCGCGTGCAGCGCGATGGCAAGAAAATCGAGCTCACGGCCAAGGAGTTTGGACTGCTGGAATTGCTGGTGCGTCGGCGTGGTGAGGTGTTGTCGCGCTCGCTGATTGCCTCGCAGGTGTGGGACATGAATTTTGATAGCGACACCAATGTCATTGAAGTGGCCATGCGCCGCCTGCGCGCCAAGATTGATGATCCGTTCGAGCCCAAGCTGATTCACACCGTGCGCGGCATGGGCTATGTACTGGATGTGCCCGAGGCACCATGAACATGCACACCTCCATCATCACACGCATCACCCTGATTTTTGCGGCACTCTCCACGGTGGTCATGATCGCCATCGGGGCGATTGCCAGCTACGCGGTCGATAGCCACTTTGCCGAAGAAGATCTGATCGAAATAGAAGGCAAGCTTGAACTCATCCATCATGCATTGAATTCCGCGCCTGAAAAGGAAGAGCAACCTCTGCCACAGCGTCTGAACGACGCGCTGATCGGGCATCACGCCCTTTCTGTCATGGTGTATCGCCCGGACAAGCAGCTGGTTTACCGCTCCATGGAGGCCAGCTTCCCTGCGGAGTTACTACTTCCGCATCCAGCGCCTTACGCTCCACACAGTGCACACCTGCAGCGCTGGCAGCAAAACGGGCACGCCTATCGCGGGCTGGTGGTGCAGTTTCCGGCAAGCGCACAGCGACCCTCCTTGAATGTCGCGATTGCGGTAGATATTGGCCACCATGACCATTTCATCCATCACTTTCAGCGCTCCTTGTGGCTTTATCTCACCACCGGCATTCTGTTTCTGGTGGCGGTCGGCTGGATCGCCGCCCGCCGTGGCCTGCGGCCGATTCGCGACTTTGTGCGCATGGCGGGCAATATCTCGGCGAGCCGCCTGGGCGAAAGAATCGATGTCACCTCCCTACCGCGTGAGCTGGTCGAGCTGGGGGTGTCGTTCAACGCCATGCTGCAGCGTCTGCAGGAATCCTTTCTCCGGCTCTCCGAGTTTTCATCCGATATTGCCCATGAGCTCCGCACGCCGGTCAGCAACCTCATGACGCAAAGTCATGTGGCGCTCTCCCAAGCTCGCTCGGCGGGCGAATATCAGGAGATTCTCTATTCCAATATTGAAGAGTATGAACGGCTCTCGCGCATGATTGCCGACATGCTGTTTCTAGCCAAGGCAGACAATGGCTTGCTAGTGCCGCACCGCGAAACCATGGATCTGGGCGTGGAAATCGATGCCGTCATTGAGTTTTACGAAGCGCTCGCGGCTGAAAAACAGCTGTTGGTCAGCCGCCATGGCACCGCCACCCTGGCCGGAGACCGCCTGATGATACGCCGCGCTTTCAGCAATCTGCTCTCCAACGCCGTGCGCTACACCCCGGTGGGGCAGACCATCACGATCACCATCCACTATGACGATAGCCATTGGATCACGGTCTGGGTGGACAATGCCGGCGAGCCTGTTCCTGAAGATGCCTTGGCGCGGCTATTTGACCGCTTTTATCGGGTGGACCCATCGCGCCAGCGCGAGAGCGAAGGCACAGGCTTGGGACTTGCCATTACCAAGTCCATTATCGAAGCGCATGGTGGCAGCATTCGTGCGCTTTACCAGGATCACACCATGCGGTTCGAGCTCAGGTTGCCCAGGGCTGAAATATCGCAATTCACGTAAAATAAACCCTTAGAGCCCGATGTCTTTACATGGGCTGCACAGCCCGATATCTATGCAGCTCATCCATTTCAGGCCATACTTACGCGTATAAATACAGAACGGGTGCTTGCGGGTAACTCGTCATATTTGATTGACTAGGGGTTGTTAAATTTACCGTTTCGCACCATTTCCCGGTAGGCAGTGCTACCGTCCTGATTCTTTGCTGTTGGCATGGCTGGGTTTCGCCTGCCTGCTGCTAATGAGCCAGATCAGCCACGCCGCCGCCAGCGATGACATTGCGCGCGGCAAACAGGTGGCGCAAATTGTGTACGGTATCGTCAGCTATACGCGCTGGCCGGCGCCTTTTCCTGAACTTCAGCTCTGCATCACCGGCGACACGCGGTATGCCGATGCCTTGATGGCCGGTACGCCCAACCCCATGCATCCCCGTATTACGGTACGCCAGCTGGCCCTGCATACCCCCGAAGCGGTTGCCCAGTGCCAGATTGCCTACCTTGGCACCATGGAAAATGGCGAACGTGAATCGCTGCTGGCCCAGCTCATCGGTCAGCCCGTGCTCATCATCAGCGAGCCTCCGCCTTCGTGCAGCGCCGGGGGCATGTTCTGCCTCTTGTTCCGTGAAGACAATGTCTACTTCGAGGTCAATCTTGATACGATCGCGCGCAGCGGTTTGCGTGTGCATCCCAATGTACTGCAGCTAGGAAAGCGCAAGGCTTCGCCATGACCACGCCTCGCTCACCACTCCCAAGGCTGGATCAGGTTCTGCGGCGCGCGCACCTGAGCGTGGCGCTGATTGCCGTCATTTCCTCCGGGCTTGCGCTCACCCTCGCTGGCATGTATGCCTTGCAGGCGTATGCCACGCAAAACATGCAGCTGGTAGCGCGCTCGCTGAGTTATACGGTGGAAGCGGCTGTGCTGTTCAACGATGAGTTGGCGGTGCAAGAGGCCCTGGATAAGGTAGGCAAGCGCGAGGATGTGGCCGAGATCCGCGTCATCGGCCGCCATGGCATCCCATTGGCCAATTGGAAACGCCCTGAGACAGGTGCCTTCTTCCACCTGGAAAGCTGGCTGGCCAACATCGTCATGCCCGAGCCCTACTACTACCCGGTCACGCACGACAATATGACCATAGGCCGTATCCGTCTGGTACCTCACAGCCGCCTGCTGCTGGAATACATGGTCACCGGGATCAGCTGCGTCTTTGCCTGCATGGCCTTCAGTACCTTGCTGGCATTGGCGCTCTCCCGCCGCATGCATGCTGGCATTTCCGGGCCCTTGAATATCCTGGCCGATACCGCCCACCGCGTGCGCCAATATCGCAGCTTCGGCTTGCGCGCCCCTGCTGCCAATATCGCCGAGCTCAATCAACTCAATCAGGACTTCAATGCCCTGATGGATGAACTTGCCACCTGGCAACGCCATGTGAAACGTGAACACGACACCCTGGCCTATCGCGCCAACCATGACAGCCTGACCGGCCTGTGCAATCGCAGCCTGCTCGAATCCGAACTGGAGCACGCCGTGCGTGATGCCAGATTCCACAGCAACGCGGTGGCGTTGATGTTCATGGACGGCGATCACTTCAAGGAAATCAACGACACCTATGGACACGCGGCTGGCGATGAGGTGCTGAAAATCATGGCGCTGCGCATCAGTGGCCAGTTACGTGAGAGCGATATTGTGGCCCGTCTGGGTGGGGATGAGTTTGCGGCGCTGCTCAAACCCATCAAGCATGCCGAAGATGCGGTGCATATTGCCGAGAAAATTGCCCATCAGATGCAATCCCCCATCACGCTACCCAACGGGGAGCTGATCACCTGCTCGGTGACCATCGGGATTGCCCTCTACCCCGACCACGCGCGTACCGCACAGGAGTTGCTCGCGGCGGCAGACGAAGCCATGTATCGGGCCAAGGACCAGGAGCGCGGCAGTTGGGCCATCGGTTTGTAATCAAGGATTTCATCAAGAGCCAGTCATAGGCTCAGCATCAAGCGTGGGATATTCAACACAGGGTTTTCCCCCACATTCCAAGTATGAGGTTTAAATTGTATTCATTATTTCGTTCTACTGTTTGTTATGCATTGCTGGCATTTACCCTATCGTTAACCCTCTCCGCGTGTAAATCAACGCCTGCGGCCCCTGCACAGGAAACCCTGCGGCAGAAGCAGATTCGTACGCTGAAAGAGCAAGGCTTCGTGCATACCGATGATGGCTGGGCGCTCAGCTTCGCCGACAAATTGCTGTTTGATACCAACCAGGCTGTACTCAATGACAGAAGCCGCGGCGCTGTTCAAAAGGTAAGCAAAGCGCTGCAGTCGGTCGGATTGAACAAGATGCGGATTGAAGGCCACGCTGACGCCACGGGTCGCGAGTCTTATAACGTCGAGTTGTCAGAGCAGCGCGCTTGGGCGGTGGCGGATGCCTTTATCCAATCCGGCATGCCCAAAAGTGGCATCATTGTTCGGGGCATGGGCTCACAAAGCCCGGTAGCGAGCAATGCCACCGTAGCGGGCCGGGCAGAAAATCGCCGGGTGAGCATTATTGTGGTGACGGATTAAACCCGGAGCATTGCCGCGTAAAAATAAGAATTCTTTGCCCCAATACTCGCCTGAAAGAAAGGCCAGTATTGGGGGCAAATTTTCTGTTACATTTTTTTACAATTTAATCTCGCCCGAGGTATAATCAGCTCCAGAAACGCTTCCGCGCCAGAATCCGCAAGGATTTACAAGAGCGACAGGCAAAAAAAACCCCGATTAAAGGGGAGTAAAATCGGGGATCAAGCAGCCTCATCAGATAAGGCTTCCCGCTCAGGGAGGAGAAGCGGGAGATGACTTGCGCCATCTGCAAAGTAAGACGAAGTCACTCGCGTTTAGTTCCGACAATTTCTAAAATTGTCAGACATGATCCCCGATTTTTCATTTTTTAACATTCCCAGCCTTCCCCTCCGGTTTTAGGTTCTCTTCCCCAGTGTGACCTGCGATAATTAGCGCATGAACGCACAACACCCCTCTACCTCTCTGCTCGAAGGCCTGAACGACAAGCAACTTGAGGCGGTCACGCTGCCGCACCAATCTGCACTGATACTTGCCGGTGCAGGTAGCGGCAAGACCCGCGTACTCACCACCCGCATTGCGTGGCTGATCCAGACCGGACAAGTATCGCCCAATGGTTTGCTGGCGGTGACCTTTACCAATAAAGCGGCCAAGGAAATGCTGACGCGGCTTTCCGCCATGCTGCCGATCAATGTGCGCGGCATGTGGGCAGGTACATTCCATGGTCTGTGCAACCGTTTGCTACGGGCGCATCATCGCGAAGCGCTGCTGCCAGCCACCTTCCAGATTCTGGACACCGCCGATCAGTTATCCAGCATCAAGCGCCTGATGAAGCAGATGAATGTGGATGATGAAAAGTTTCCACCCAAGCAGGTCATGGGCTATATCAATAGCTGCAAGGAAGAAGGCCTGCGGGCAAATGCGGTGGATGCCTATGACGCGCACTCCCAACGCATGCGGGAGATTTTTGAAGAGTACGACCGCCAGTGCCAGCGCGAAGGGGTGGTCGATTTTGCCGAGCTGCTGCTGCGCTGCTATGAGCTGCTGAGCCGCGATGCCAGCATACGCCAGCACTACCAGAGCCGCTTCAAATACATCCTGGTCGATGAGTTTCAGGATACCAATCGCCTGCAATACCTGTGGCTGAAGCTGCTGGCCGGGGCGGACAATTGCGTGTTTGCCGTGGGCGATGACGACCAGTCGATTTATGCCTTCCGCGGGGCGCGCGTGGGCAATATGCGCGACTTTGAGCAAGACTTTAATGTACGCAATATCGTCAAGCTGGAACAGAACTACCGCTCGCACGGCAATATTCTGGATGCCGCCAACGCCATCATCACCCATAACCGCAACCGCCTGGGCAAGAACCTGTGGACCTCGGCTGGCAAAGGCGAGCCGATACGCGTGTATCAGGCCTATAACGATATTGATGAAGCCAACTTTATCGTCGACGAGATCAAATCCCTGCACAGCGAAGGCACCGAGCTGAGCGAGATCGCCCTGCTCTATCGCTCCAATGCCCAGTCGCGCGTGCTGGAGCATGCGCTGTTTTCAGCTGGTCTGCCTTATCGTGTTTACGGCGGGCTGCGCTTTTTTGAACGCGCCGAAATCAAGCATGCGCTGGCCTATTTGCGCCTGATCGCCAACCCGAATGACGACACCGCCTTGCTGCGCGTGATCAACTTCCCTACCCGCGGCATAGGTGCGCGCAGCCTGGAACAATTGCAGGAAGCCGCACGCGCCGAAGACTGCAGCCTGTGGCAGGCCGCCATCAACAAAGTGGGCAATGGCCGCCCAGGCAAGGGCGTGGAAGGGTTTGTCGCGTTGATCCGTCAGATGGCGGAAGAAGCCACCGGGCTCACCCTGCCAGAAATGGCCGAGATTGCCACCACGCTCTCCGGCCTGAGAACCCATTACCAGAATGAAAAGGAAGGCGAAGACCGTATCGCCAACCTGGATGAATTAATCTCGGCGGCCGTTACCTTCGTCAATAACAATCAGGATGCCGGCACCCTGACGGACTTCCTGACCTTTGCCAGCCTCGAAGCAGGCGAACATCAGGCAGAAGTCGGCCGCGATGCCTTGCAACTAATGACCGTGCATGCCGCCAAAGGGCTGGAGTTCCGCACGGTATTTATCAGCGGACTGGAAGAAGGCTTGTGCCCGCATGAGCAAAGCCTGTATGAAACGAATGGCCTGGAAGAAGAGCGACGCCTGATGTACGTGGCCGTGACGCGCGCGCGCCAGCGTCTTTACCTGAGCCACGCGCAAAGCCGCATGCTGCATGGTCAGGTACGCTACGGTATTTCATCGCGCTTTCTGGATGAAATACCCGAGGCCTTGCTGAAGCGCCTGAATACCCGCGCCAGCCCTGGCCGCGGTGGCTATGGCGAGTCGCCAGTATCGCAAGCCGCCACCAGCAGCGAACAGAAAAACAGCATGCCATGGAAAATAGGCCAGGCCGTAGCACACAGCAAATTTGGGCAAGGTGTGGTCGTGAATTACGAAGGCAACGCCAACGACATGCGGGTGCAGGTGAACTTTGGCAGCGAAGGCATGAAATGGCTCATGCTGGAATACGCCAAGCTGGAAAAGGTATAAAACAAAAGGCCCGCATAATCGGGCCTTTTGTTTGCAGAGCATCGCTCAAAACGATGCGGGTTGCCACGCCTATTTTATGCAGCGGAAGGCTCCATCGCCTTGGCATCCAGCTTCTTGGCAAAGATGTCGCGATAGCTGACATATTGCAGCCCCAGCATCAGCGAGGTGGCCAGCAGCAAAAATGCCAACAGTGTCAGCGAAGTCAGGATCAGGCCAACCGGTTTGATAATCGCGGTCACCAGCGCCACCACAATCCCGGTCGCCATCATGCAAAGAGCCAGACCCGCGGTGAGCAATATCCAGGCAAAGGTCAGCGACAACACACTGGTCAGGCAGCCCGCAATACTGGACTTGATGGCTTTCCAGACCGAGAACTGGTGATGCGCCACCAGCATAGGGGCGAACCAGGTGGACATGAAAATCGGTGTCATCAACACCAGCATCTTGATCGCCAGCGGCACGGCGCGCGTAGCCAGCGCTTCGGCATCAGCCTTGGCGTTCACCATGTCATCCAGTGCCTGCATATCGCCCGAGGTGACATAGCTGATGAGGATGCCATAGACCATGCAAGCGCCGCCCAGGGCAACCAGCTTGCCGATCTGCGGCTTTACCTGCGCCACGATGTCACTGAATTCGGTATCGCGTCCGTGGTCGGCTTCACGGTAAAGCGTCAGCGCCAGCACCAGGAAAAACGGCCCCATGATCACCACCAGCAATTTGACGATCACCGGCAGGAAGACCATGGCGGGAATCACCATGAACAGCAGCACATAGCTCAGGGCCACCAGCATCCACATGGCAGGATTCTGCCGGAAGATACTCAGACAATCCTTCACCCAGTGGAAGGCTTCTTTGGCGCTACGCTTGAACATGATGTCTTTTCCCCTTTAGACGATTTTGGGCCGCCGCCTCAGGCGGGTAGCGACCCCAGCACTGACGGCTCCGTCATGCGCTTGTGCAATATATTTCTGAAATGGTCTGGATCCTTGGCGTGCGTCAGTTCCCCGGCACTAGGGAAATGCAGGTCATGCAGGCGCGATAACCAGAACCGCATGGCCGCTGTGCGCAGCATGCCCGGCCACGCCTCGATCTCGGCGGCGGTCAATGGGCGCACGGCGTGGTATGCCTCGATAAGCGCCATGACTCTGGCCTGGTCCAGGCTGCCATCGGCATGCACGCACCAGTCGTTCACGGCAATGGCCACGTCGTAGAGCAAAGCATCTTGGCAGGCGTAGTAAAAATCAATGATGCCGCCCAGCTCGTTGCCATCAAACAGTACATTGTCGCGGAAGAGATCAGCGTGAATGACGCCGCTGGGCAGATATTCCGAATCCGCCTCGGCCTCAAATTGCAGCTGTGCATCCAGCAAGGCTTTATCGGCCGGGCGCAACAAAGGGGCCACTTTGGCCGCGGTCTTCTGCCGCCAGTCACCATCGCGCTGATTTTTCATGCCGGCAGGAAAGCTCAGCCCAGCCAGATGCATGTCAGCCAGCACGCGGCCGATTGCAGCACATTGCTCAACGGAAGGATGTTCAAGGGATTTGCCGCGCAGGCAGCTCACCAGCGCCGCTGGCTTGCCATTCAGCTCGCCCAGGCTGGAGCCCGCGTGGTTTTTGACCGGGTGCGGACACGGAATGCCGCGCTCGGCCAGATGGGTCATAAGATCAAGAAAGAACGGCAGCTCTTCCGCCGTGTTTTCTTCAAACAGGGTGAGTACATAACGACCAGTCTCGGTCGTTACGAAATAATTGGTGTTGGTAATGCCGGAAGCGATGCCCTGCAGATCCCGCAGCTGGCCCAGCGGATAAGCTTCAAGCCAATGGCTGAGCTGCTCGAAAGTAACGGTAGTGAATACGGACATAACGCTTATCGTGAGATGGCGAAGAGCTGAACTCTTCGCACCGGGATTCTAGAATCGGAACAATACCCACTTTGGAATGGAGATGGGTGGGGTTGGCCCATTGGAACGTGCCCAATCGCTTTGCTCGTCATCCTTGGTCAGATAGTAAGGCACGCCATGCGAAGGCGTCACCTTCATCATGTAAAGCTCACCGTTCATGCGGTACTCTTCAATGGTGTCCTCACCCTTCTTGGTGATGGTCACTTCTGGTTCAGGTGTGTTTTCATAGCCTGGAGGCGGTGGCGCCTCTGGCAACGGTTCAAGATTCTTGGGCAGGTCCGCGGCATGGGCGAGCCATGGCAATACCAGTGCTAGAACAACTAAATGACGAAGCAGTCGCATAATCACCTCAGGCTTTGAGCCGCCTTCACAACGAAAGCGGCGGGATGAAGGCATTCTAGCAAAAACCACCCCAAGCCGGGAAAATGGATATGCAGAACTTGTCGTACACCAATCACAGATAAAGCTGAATCTGGCGCTCGGCAGGTGACAACTCGAAGCCACGGGTTTCATAGTGCTTGAAGATGGCTTCTACTACGGCGGCGGGATGATCAATCACCTGCACCAGATCCATGTCATCCGGCGACACCATGCCTTCGGCCACCAGCGTATTGCGGAACCAGTCCAGCATGCCTCTCCAGAACGGCTCATGCACCAGAATGATCGGTATCTTGCGCGACTTGCCAGTCTGTATCAGCGTCAACGCCTCCATCAGTTCATCCAGCGTGCCAAAGCCACCGGGCATCACCACATAGGCCGAGGCGTATTTGACGAACATGACCTTGCGCATGAAAAAGTGATGAAAGGTCTGGCTGATATCCTGATACTGGTTGCCCTTTTGCTCGTGCGGCAATTCGATATTGAGGCCGATGCTGGGCGAGCGGGCGTAAAACGCGCCCTTGTTGGCGGCCTCCATGATGCCCGGGCCACCGCCCGAAATCACGCTAAAGCCTGCCTCGGAGAGCTGGCGCGCGATTTCTTCCGTCAGCTGGTAATAAGGATGATCCGGTGCCGTGCGGGCACTGCCGAAAATCGAGACGGCCGGGGTAATCTGTTTCAGGCGTTCGGTGGCATCGACGAATTCTGACATAATCTCGAGTGCATGCCAGGCCTCGTGCGAGGAACGTCGATGCTCGATCAGATCCGGGTCCATCAGTTTCGGGATTTTTTTTGCAG
Organism: Methylovorus glucosotrophus; assembly: GCF_009858335.1. Lineage (NCBI taxonomy): Bacteria > Pseudomonadati > Pseudomonadota > Betaproteobacteria > Nitrosomonadales > Methylophilaceae > Methylovorus > Methylovorus glucosotrophus. Next base: position 315,991 of record NZ_VMSE01000002.1, on the reverse strand, counting down.
CAGACATGGGGCTTAACCTTGCGTGTTGAGGGCCTGGAAAAATGCGGGACTGGCGCATGGCATCCTGAATATCCGGCATGCGTCAGAAGTCAGTTTATGAAGGCACCTTATGAAAACATTGTTATTGGTTGACGGCTCATCCTATCTTTACCGGGCGTTTCATGCCATGCCCGATTTGCGCAACAAGCAAAACGAGCCGACCGGCGCCATTCAGGGCGTGCTCAACATGCTGCGCCGCCTGCATAAAGATTATCCGGCCGATTATAGCGCTTGTGTGTTTGATGCCAAAGGCAAAACCTTTCGTGACGACATCTACCCCGAATACAAGGCCAACCGCGCCTCAATGCCCGACGATCTGCGCCTGCAGATAGAGCCATTGCATACCGCCATCCAGGCCATGGGCTGGCCGCTGATTGTGGAAGACGGCGTGGAAGCCGATGACGTCATCGGCGCGCTGGCGAAGCAGGCGGAGCGCGAAGGCATGCGCGTCATCATCTCCACTGGCGACAAGGATATTTCGCAGCTGGTGAATGAACACATCACCGTCGTCAACACCATGCGCGATGCCTTCCGCAAAACCGATGAAGTGCTGGACCCGGCAGGCGTCGAAGCCAAATTTGGCGTACCACCCAGCCTGATGGTCGATTACCTGATATTGATCGGCGACAGCTCGGACAATGTGCCCGGCGTGGAAAAAGTCGGGCCGAAAACCGCCGTCAAATGGCTCACGCAATATGGCTCGCTGGAAAACATCGTCGCGCATGCCGACCAGATTACCGGCGTAGTGGGCGAAAACCTGCGCAAGGCCTTGCCCTGGCTGCCGACGGCGCGCGAGCTGATCACCATACGCTGCGATGTAGGCATACAGGAGAGCCTGGAGGATCTGGCCCCACGTCCGCAGGACCGCGAAAAGCTGATTGAGCTGTTCGACCGTTTTGAATTCAAGACCCTGCGCCGCGAACTGGACCTGGCTGTTCCCGCTGCACAAGCCCCGCTGCCCGCCATGGCGGCACAGCCAGCAGGCACCTCGGCGGATCTGTTTGCCGCTGCTGGCGTCACTACCCGCCAGTTCGAGACCATCCTCGATGAAGCCAGCCTGCAACGCTGGCTGGACAAGATCAGCAGCGCCGCACTGGTGTGCTTTGATACCGAAACCACCTCGCTGGATCCGCTCACCGCCAAGCTGGTCGGCATGTCGTTTTCGATCAAGGCGGGCGAAGCCGCTTATCTGCCGCTAACGCATGATTACCCCGGCGCGCCAGATCAGCTGCCGTTTGCCGCCACGCTGTCGCGCATCAAGCCGCTGCTGGAAAACCCCGCCATCAAAAAAGTCGGGCAAAACCTCAAATACGACAAGCATGTGCTGGCCAACCACGGCATCGCGCTGAATGGCATTGCGCACGACACCCTGCTGCAATCCTATGTGCTGGAAAGCCATCGCACCCATGGCATGGATGATCTCGCCATGCGCCACCTCGGCGTGCAGACCATCACCTATGAACAAGTGGCAGGCAAAGGCGCCAAGCAGGTGTCGTTCAGCCAGGTGGCCCTGGAGCAGGCCAGCGAATACGCCGCCGAAGATGCCGATGTCACCCTGCAACTGCATGAAAATCTCTATCCGCAGGTAGCGGAAGATGCCAAGCTGGAATTCGTCTATCGCCAGATCGAGATGCCGGTGCTGGATATCCTGTTCACCATCGAGCGCAATGGCGTGCTGATCGACAGCGACATGCTGAATCGCCAGAGCCATGAAATCGGCCAGAAGCTGATGGCGCTGGAACAGCAGGCTTACGAACTGGCCGGTCAGCCGTTCAATCTGGGCTCGCCCAAGCAATTGCAGGAAATCCTGTTCGGCAAGCTGGGCATCAAGCCTTTGAAGAAAACCCCCAGCGGCACGCCCTCTACCGATGAAGATGTGCTGCAGGAGCTGGCGCTGGATTACCCCTTGCCCAAGGTCTTGCTGGAATATCGCGGCCTCGCCAAGCTGAAATCCACCTACACCGACAAGCTGCCCCGCATGATTAACCCGACCACCGGCCGCGTGCATACCAGTTACAGTCAGGCCGTGGCGGTGACCGGTCGCCTCTCCAGCTCGGACCCCAATCTGCAGAACATCCCGGTACGCACCGCCGAAGGCCGCCGCATCCGCGAGGCCTTTGTGGCGCCTGCGGGCGGGCACATCGTCTCCGCCGACTATTCCCAGATTGAGCTGCGCATCATGGCGCACTTGTCACAGGATGACGGCTTGCTGACCGCCTTTGCCGCCGGTGAGGATATTCACCGCGCCACCGCGGCGGAAATCTTTGGCGTGGAGCGCGACGCCGTCAGCAGCGAGCAGCGCCGTTACGCCAAAGTCATCAACTTTGGCCTGATCTACGGCATGAGCGCCTTCGGCCTCGCGCAAAACCTCGGCATCGAACGCCAGGCCGCGCAGAACTACATCGAACGCTATTTCACCCGCTACCCCGGCGTGCGCGATTACATGCAAAACACGCGCGAGCGCGCCAAAGCCCAAGGCTATGTGGAAACCTTCTTCGGCCGTCGCCTGTGGGTGCCCGAGATCAACAGCCCCAACGGCATACGCCGCGCCGGCGCCGAACGCGCCGCCATCAATGCGCCCATGCAGGGCACCGCGGCCGACCTCATCAAGCTCGCGATGATTGCCGTGCAAGGCTGGCTGGAAAGCGAAAAGCTCGCCACCAAACTCATCATGCAAGTGCACGATGAACTGGTGCTGGAAGTGCCGGATAACGAGCTGGCGCTGGTGAAGGAAAAACTGCCGCAGCTGATGCAGGATGTGGCAAAACTGGATGTGCCATTGCTGGCAGAAGTCGGGGTGGGGAGTAACTGGGAAGCAGCGCACTGATCGTTCAGCACCGCAGATGTTCGCAGGTCAAGCCGGATCGGCCCTAAGACTCCTCTGCCGGCGCCTCTGGACTATCGCCCGCGGGCGGCTCGGCCGAATCTGGCTCGGCCGCAGAAACGGGCGCAGCCCCCGCGCCCTCTTCCTTCAGCTCCTTCAAATACCACTCAATATCCCATTCACAGCCGCCGCAGCCAGTCAGCGCACCCGTCCAGCGCGAGATGCCCTCCAGATCGCGCCCTTCCAGAAAAAGCTCGCGTATCTGGCCGCGCTTGGTGCCGCTGCAGTGGCATAGCACTTCGTTGTCGGGGTTGTCTTTGTCGGTGGTCATAAGCTGAATCAAGGTAAATATGCTGCCAAGTATATGACATGGCGCCCGGGTTTATGCCCTTGCATAAGGTCGTATCTTGCAAGCGCCAGCACATCAAGCCTGCATTGCCGGGCAGGATATAATGCAATTTTCGATAACGTCCACACACCATGCCAACCTTCGGTGCCTACATCATCGGCGATGAAATCCTCTCCGGCAAACGGCAGGATGCCCATCTTTCCCGGGTCATCCAGACCCTGGCCGCACGCGGCTTGCAGCTCGGCTGGGCCGAGTATCTGGGCGATGACCAGAGCCGTATCGCGCAAAGCCTCAAACGCAGCATGGACCGTGGCGACATCGTGCTCAGCTTTGGCGGCATAGGCGCCACGCCGGACGACTTTACCCGCCAGGCCGCTGCCGAAGCCGCGGGCCTGCCGATTGAGCGCCACGCTGGCGCAGTAGCCGAAATCGAAGCACGCTTTGGCGAGGCCGCCTATCCCAAGCGCGTGCTGATGGCAGATTTTCCCCAGGGCGCTGACCTGATCCCTAACCCGGTCAACCGCGTGGCGGGCTTTTCACTGCGCTCGCATTACTTCATGCCCGGCTTCCCCGAGATGGCCTGGCCGATGATGGAATGGGTGCTGGGTACCCACTACGCCCATCTGTTCCACCAGCATGTGATCACCGAACAAGCGATTGTGGTGTGGGATGCCGGTGAGAGCCAGTTGATTGATCTCATGAACCACATCGTCGCCACCCATCCCGAGGTGAAACTGTTCAGCCTGCCCAAGCTGGATACGCGCCGCACTATTGAGCTCGGGGTCAAAGGCCCAGCTGAGCAGGTGGCCGCTGCCATGGCCGACATCACGCAAGGCGTGACGCAAGCCGGTTTCCCCTGGCAAGCCATGTAATGGATTGTCGCCCCGACTGCGGCGCCTGCTGCATCGCCCCCTCCATCACCAGCCCCATCCCCGGCATGCCGCATGGCAAACCAGCCGGCGTGCGCTGCATACAATTAACGGATGACCTGCGCTGCGCCATCTTCGGCCAGCCCGAGCGCCCTCACTTTTGCGGCGGCCTGCAACCAGAACCCGCCATGTGCGGCACCAGCCGCGAGCACGCCATCCGCTGGCTAGGCGAACTGGAACAACTTACCCAGCCCGCGCCCTGAGCCCCAGCACGGCCAGCGCGCTCAACCCCGCCATCACCGACACATAGCCGCCCACCCACGCCAATCCGCCCTGCTGCACCAGTGCTTGCGAAATGGCAGGTGCCAGCGAGGCGCCGAGGATGCCGCCCAGGCTATATGCCAGCCCGGCGCCACTGTAGCGCATGGCAGCCGGGAACTGCTCGGGCAAAAACGCGCCCATGGGGGCAAAGGTCACGCCCATGAGGAATAACAGCAACGCGAGATAGGCCGTCACCAGCAACAATGAACCACTCTGCAACGCAGGTGCCAGCAGAAACCCCGCTAGCATGGCGGCCAGCGCTCCGCGCAGCAACACCGGTCGACGGCCGATACGATCACTCCAGGCAGCGGCCAAGGGCGTCGCCAGCGTCATCGCCAGAATCGCCACGCACAGCATGCCCAGAAAAACCGGGCGCGATATGCCCAGCGTGCCGGTGCCATAGCTCAGGCAAAACACCGTCGCGGTGTAAAACAGGTTGTAGCACACGCCCATCGCCAGTGCGCCCAGTAGCACGGCACGCGCATGGGTCTTCAGCAAGGCGCCCACCGGCAGGGTATGGGTGGCTTTGTGAGCCAGCACGGCGGCAAAGGCCGGCGTTTCGGCCAGCGTAAAGCGTACATACAAGCCTACCACCACCAGCAAGGCACTGGCAATAAACGGCACGCGCCAGCCCCAGGCCTTGAATTCAGCATCTGTCAGCCACAGGCTTAAACCAAGAAAACTCAAGGTCGCCAGCAAAAAGCCCACGGATGGCCCCAACTGCGGAAACATGCCAAACCAGGCACGCCGCCCCTCCGGCGCATGTTCGGTAGCCAGCAGGGCCGCTCCACCCCATTCACCGCCCAGCCCCAGGCCCTGACCAAAGCGCAACAGGCACAACACCACAGGCGCCCACACGCCCCATTCGGCATAGCCCGGCAGCACGCCTATCAGCAGCGTGCTAATCCCCATCAACAGCAACGATGCCGCCAGCGTCACCTTGCGCCCCACCCTGTCACCAAAATGCCCAAACAGCACCGCCCCCAGCGGCCGCGCCAGAAAGGCAATGCCAAAGGTCAAAAAGGCATTGAGCGACTGTGCCGCTGGCGCCTCCGCCGGGAAGAACACCTGCCCGATCACCAGTGCCGCCGCCATGGCGTAGATGTAAAAATCATAGAACTCAATGGCCGTGCCGATGAAGCTGGCAAAGGCGATGCGGGTGGTGGAAGGGGTAGATGTCGGCTGCATGTTCATCGGGATATGTGCTTATGGTATCGGGGTGGCGCCAGCATAAAGCATCCATCGCGTGAAGCCCACTTTTCAGGCATTCTGATGCCAGAAAATGTGGTTCAGCAAGGTAAGTGTTTTTGCCTGACTCTGCCCTGGGACGGGGCACGGGACAATCTCGATAGTATTAAGGGAATCAACAAGCTAGCAGAGGCATGCTTTTACTCTTGTCAAGCCCACTAATTACAATTTTTCGTTTTGCGCGCCTGCCGTTTGCATATAAAATAGGCAGCTTTTCCACAATCATCGTACGGACTTTGTCCAAGGTTTCAGCTTCAGTGCAAATCGGCCCATACAAACTAAAAAACAATCTGGTGGTTGCGCCTATGGCAGGCGTGACGGATCGGCCTTTCCGCATGCTATGCAAGAAGCTGGGGGCAGGGCTGGCTGTTTCCGAGATGGTGACGTCGAACTCGTTGCTGTATGGCAGTGCCAAGACCTTGCGCCGCGCCAACCACGAGGGCGAAGTGGAGCCGATTTCGGTGCAGATCGCCGGGGCAGACCCGAAGATGATGGCGGAAGCCGCCAAGCACAATGTGGATAACGGTGCGCAGATCATCGATATCAACATGGGTTGTCCGGCCAAGAAGATTTGCAATGTGATGGCCGGCTCGGCCTTGCTCAAGGATGAGCCGCTGGTATCGCAGATTCTGAAAGCAGTGGTGGCCGCCGTGGATGTGCCGGTGACCCTGAAAATCCGTACCGGCTGGGACAAGAACAACCGCAACGCTGTGGCCGTGGCGCGCATGGCGGAAGACATCGGCGTTCAAGCCTTGGCCATGCATGGCCGCACCCGGGCTTGCCTGTATAACGGCGATGCCGAGTACGACACCATTGCCGCCGTCAAGCAAGCCATCAAGATTCCGTTGATCGCCAATGGCGATATCACCACCCCGGAAAAAGCCAAGTTTGTGCTGGAATACACCCAGGCCGATGCCGTGATGATAGGCCGTGCGGCGCAGGGTCGCCCTTGGATTTTCCGTGAGATTGCGCATTTCCTCGAAACCGGCGAGCATCTGCCGCCACCCGAAGTAAGCGAAATTCACCAAGTGATGCTGGACCATGTGCAGGACCTGTATGACTTTTACGGCGAGCTGACCGGCATGCGCGTGGCGCGCAAGCATATCTCCTGGTATACCAAGGGGCTGAAGGATTCCGCGAATTTCCGCCACCACATGAATCAGTTGCAAACCGTAGACGAGCAACAGGCAGCCATCAGCCAGTTCTTCAGCCAGTTGCTGCAGCACGACCAGCGTCTGCAATATGTCCCCGAGACTGACTCCTCCGACGACCAAGCGATGGCGGCCTGAATATGAGTAACAAAGACGTCGCCGCCTGTATCCGGGCTGCCCTGGATGAATATTTCAAAGACCTGGATGGCCAGCCGCCCCACGCCGTGTATGACATGGTGATGGGCTGCGTGGAAAAACCCATGCTCGAATACGTGCTGCATCGTGCCGGGGGCAACCAGAGCAAGGCTGCCGAGATTCTCGGCCTCAATCGCAACACCCTGCGCAAGAAGATGCAGCTTTACCAGATTGAATAACCGCCAGGCGGCCACGGCCGCTTCCTGCTGCGCTACATGTTTTCCTGTTTTATTTTTCCCGCTTCAATTTAACGACGCATATTTACTGACCCACACAGACATCAACTGACATCATGGCCATCATCAAAAGAGCACTCATCAGCGTTTCCGACAAGGCAGGCATCGTCGAATTTGCCCAAAGCCTGCACGCCTTTGGCGTCGAAATCCTCTCGACTGGCGGCACGGCTAAGCTGTTTCGCGATCACCAGATTCCGGTGATTGAAGTCAGTGATTACACCGGCTTTCCTGAAATGCTGGATGGCCGCGTCAAAACGCTGCATCCCAAGGTGCACGGCGGTCTGCTGGGCCGTCGCGATCTGCCCGAACATGTAAGCGCCATGCAGGAAGCGGGCATCCCCAATATTGATTTGCTGTGCGTGAATCTTTATCCGTTCGAGGCCACTGTTGCCAAGGCCGACTGTACGCTGGAAGATGCGATTGAAAACATCGACATCGGTGGCCCGGCCATGGTGCGCTCCGCCGCCAAGAACTGGAAAGACGTCGTGGTGCTGACCGATGCATCGCAATACGCCGCCGTGCTGGATGAGATGAAGAGCACGGGTGGCGCCACCAGCCAGTCCACACGCTTTGCGCTGTCCGTCGCCGCGTTCAACCGCATCAGCAACTACGATGCCGCCATCAGCGATTATCTTTCTTCCATCAATACCGATGGCACCCGCAGCGCATTCCCTGCACAAACCAATGGCCGCTTCGTCAAGGTGCAAGACCTGCGCTATGGCGAAAACCCGCACCAGCAGGCGGCGTTCTACCGCGACTTGTACCCGGCACCTGGCTCACTGGTCACCGCCGAACAGTTGCAGGGCAAGGAGCTTTCCTACAACAACATCGCTGATGCCGATGCCGCCTGGGAATGCGTGAAGAGCTTTGACAGTGGCGCCTGCGTGATCGTCAAGCATGCCAACCCTTGTGGCGTTGCCGTAGGCGCGACCGCGCTCGAAGCGTACAGCAAGGCTTTCCAGACGGACACGACCTCGGCATTCGGCGGCATTATCGCCTTCAACCAGACTGTGGATGCTGCCGCGGCAGAAGCCGTTGCCAAGCAGTTTGTTGAAGTACTGATTGCCCCTGACTTCACGGCCGATGCGCTGGCGATTTTCAAGGCCAAGGCCAATGTGCGCGTGCTCAAGATTGCATTACCACCCGGTGGCAGCAGCGCCTGGGAGCAAGGCCGCAATTCGCATGACACCAAGCGCGTGGGCTCGGGCCTGCTGATTCAGACTGCGGACAACCACGAGCTCAGCCTGTCTGATCTCAAGGTGGTTACCCGCACACAGCCTACACCGCAACAGCTGCAAGATCTGCTCTTCGCCTGGCGCGTGGCCAAGTATGTCAAATCCAATGCCATCGTCTTCTGTGGCAATGGCATGACGCTGGGCGTGGGCGCAGGCCAGATGAGCCGCGTGGATAGCACCAAAATCGCCGCCATCAAGGCGCAAAATGCCGGCCTGTCCCTGCAAGGTTCTGCCGTGGCTTCCGATGCTTTCTTCCCGTTCCGCGATGGGGTGGACGTGCTGGCTGAAGCCGGTGCTGCTTGCGTTATTCAGCCAGGTGGCAGCATTCGCGATGAAGAAGTCATTGCTGCCGCGGATGAGCATGGCATCGCCATGGTGCTCACCGGCATTCGTCATTTCCGTCACTAAACATGCCATGCCCTGCGCATCTGGATGGGCTTTCCGATTATGCGGAATGCCCATTGCTCAGATCGCGGGGCATTGTTCACATAGCACAGGGTTAACAACATGAAAGTACTCGTCATTGGCAGCGGTGGCCGCGAACACGCACTGGCCTGGAAAGTTACGCAAAACCCCAATATCAGCCGCGTCTATGTCGCGCCGGGCAATGCAGGCACCGCACTTAACCCGGACATGGTCAATGTTCCTGTTTCCTCGGTAGCGGATCTGCTGGAGTTTGCACTCAAGGAGCAGATCGCCCTGACCATCGTCGGCCCGGAAGCCCCGCTTTCGCAGGGTGTGGTAGATGCGTTCCGTGCCAATGACCTGAAGATTTTCGGCCCGACCAAGGCCGCTGCCCAGCTGGAAAGCTCCAAGGATTTCGCCAAGGCCTTCATGATTCGTCATGGCATTCCGACCGCGGCTTATGCCACGTTTACCGATGCCGCCGCTGCCCATGACTACGTGCGTGAGCAAGGCGCGCCTATCGTCATCAAGGCCGATGGCCTGGCCGCTGGCAAGGGCGTGGTGGTAGCGATGGATGAAGACGAAGCACACGCCGCCATTGACGCCATGCTGGCCGACAACAAGCTGGGAGCTGCCGGTGCCCGCGTGGTCATCGAAGAATTCCTGACGGGCGAAGAAGCCAGCTTTATCGTGATGGTCGATGGCAAGAATATCCTGCCACTGGCCACCAGCCAGGACCACAAACGCCTGCTGGATGGCGACCAGGGCCCCAACACCGGCGGCATGGGGGCCTACTCCCCCGCCCCTGTGGTCACTCCTGACATACACGCCAAGGTGATGCGCGAAATCATTGCCCCCACCGTGGCAGGCATGGCAAAAGATGGCATCCCCTACACCGGCTTTTTGTATGCAGGCCTGATGATTACGCCTGAAGGCGACGTCAAGACACTGGAATTCAACTGCCGCATGGGCGACCCGGAAACCCAGCCCATCATGCTGCGCCTCAAAACAGACCTCGTGGGTCTGGCCGAGCACGCCGTCAACGGCACTCTGGATCAGGCAACGGTGGACTGGGATCGCCGTACCGCGCTGGGCGTGGTGATGGCAGCGGCCAATTACCCTGACACCCCGCGCACGGGTGATGAAATCACCGGCTTGCCGCGTGATCTGCAGGATGCCCATGTGTTTCATGCCGGCACCCGCCTGGAAGATGGCCGCGTGCTGACCAGCGGTGGCCGTGTACTCTGCGTTACCGCGCTGGGCGAAACCGTGAAATACGCACAAAGCCGTGCTTACCAGATCGCCGAAGAGATTCGCTTTGATGGCGCGCAGATGCGCAAGGATATCGGCTACCGCGCCGTCAAATCCTGAGGATAATCGGCGATGATGAATGCACGCGAGTTGCGGCATTACCTGCGTCATGGCGGGGTCATTGCCTACCCTACCGAGTCCTGTTTCGGACTGGGGTGTGATCCACATAGCCGCCTGGGCGTGCAGCGCATACTGCGTCTCAAGGGTCGGCCGCAGCGCAAAGGGCTGATCCTGATTGGCGATCAGCAGACGCGCTTCAAGCGCCTGATCGCACCCTTAAGCCCCGAGCAGCAAGCACGGGTTGCCACCACCTGGCCCGGCCCGCATACCTGGCTGGTGCCGCACGCCGAAGACTGCCCCATCTGGCTGCATGGCCGTCATCCCTCGCTTGCCGTGCGAGTGACAGCACACCCTCTGTCGGCGAGACTTTGCCGCATGGCAGGCATGGCCCTGGTCTCCACCAGTGCCAACAAGGCGGGTCATGCGTCGGCCAAAACCACCCGTAAATGCCGCCAGCTTTTCGGGCAGCGCGTACGCGTCATCGCCGGACTCACCGGCGGCGCCCGCAAGCCATCGACCATACAAGACCTCATCACCGGACGCATTTTGCGCCCCTAAACCGGAGCACCGCATGAATTCCGACGCTGTATATGACTATCTGCAAGGTCTGCAAAGCCGCATCGTTGAGGCAATTGAGCTGATTGATGGCAAGAATTTCCTCAACGACAGCTGGCAGCGGCCGGAAGGCGGCGGCGGCACTTCCTGCCTGCTGGAAGAAGGTAATGTGTTTGAACGTGCAGGCGTGGGCTTTTCGCATGTGATTGGCAACAAGTTGCCGCCATCCGCCAGCGTGGCACACCCGGAAGCGGCGGGCCGCAGCTGGAAAGCCATGGGCGTCTCGCTGGTGTTTCATCCGCGTAACCCTTACATCCCCACCGTGCACATGAATGTGCGCTTTTTTGTTGCGGAAAAGCCCGGTGAAGAGCCGATCTGGTGGTTTGGCGGCGGCATGGACCTGACGCCGTATTACGGGTTTGAAGAAGACGCCATTCACTTTCACCGCCTTTGCCGCGAAGCGCTCGCGCCATTTGGCAGCCAGTATTACCCCGCCTTCAAGCAGCATTGCGATGAATATTTCCACCTCAAGCATCGCAAGGAGCCACGCGGCATAGGCGGCATCTTCTTTGATGATTTCAATGAGCTGGGCTTTGAGCAGAGCTTTGCCCTGATCCGCAATGTGGGCGATGCCTTCATTCAGGCTTACATGCCTATCGTGCAGCGCCGCAAAGACATGGCGTATGGCGAGCGCGAGCGCGATTTCCAGGCCTATCGTCGTGGCCGCTATGTGGAATTCAACCTGGTGTATGACCGCGGCACGCTGTTTGGCCTGCAATCGAATGGCCGCACCGAATCCATCCTGCTTTCCATGCCCCCCATCGTCAAATGGCGCTATGACTGGAAACCCGAAGCAGGCTCGCCTGAAGCCCGTCTCTACAGCGACTTCCTCATCGATAAAAACTGGCTGGGTTAGCTTGATCGGCGCGGTTTGTGCTTATAATCCCTGTAAAAAGGGAGTTATAAATGCAAACCATTGAAAGCGTCATCGCCACATTATCCAGCTGGATCTGGGGGCCCCCCATGCTGATCCTGCTGGTGGGCACCGGCCTCTATCTGACCGTGCTGCTCAAGGGTTTGCAGTTCCGCACCCTGCCACTGGCATTCAAGCTGATTTTCAAAAAAGAAGTCGGGCATGATGGCGATATCAGCCACTTTGCAGCGCTGATGACCGCGCTTGCCGCGACCGTGGGCATAGGCAATATTGTCGGCGTTGCCACCGCCATTACCCTGGGCGGGCCCGGCGCCGTGTTCTGGATGTGGATGACTGGCCTGGTCGGCATGGTGACCAAATATTCAGAAGCCGTCCTCGCCATCAAATACCGTGAAAAAGGCCCACATGGCATGCGCGGCGGCCCCATGTACTACCTGGCAAAAGGCGTGGGCATGCCGTGGCTTGGCGCCCTGTTCGCTTTCTTTACCGCCTGTGCCGCCTTTGGTATCGGCAATATGGCGCAGGCCAATGCCACGGCAGAAATCTTCAAATCCACCTTTCATATTCCCACCGAGCTCACCGGCTTTATCCTCATGGTGCTGACCGGCCTCGTGATCATCGGCGGCATCAAGTCCATCGGCAAGTTCACCTCTTATCTGGTGCCACTCATGATCTTGGTGTACGTGGGTAGCGGCCTGGTGGTGCTGGCCTACAACTTTAGCGAAATCCCGCATGCGTTTTATCTGATCTTCCATCATGCCTTCAGCCCGGCCGCCGCCGGTGGTGGCTTTGCCGGGGCCACGGTCGCCGCCGCCATGCGTTATGGCATTGCCCGCGGCGTGTTTTCCAATGAATCCGGCCTCGGCTCGGCGCCCATTGCCGCCGCCGCCGCTCGCACCAAAGACCCGGTCAGCCAGGCACTGGTGAGCATGACGCAAACCTTTATTGATACGCTGGTGGTGTGCACCATGACCGCCCTCATCATCCTCACCGCCACGGCCTGGAAGCACGGCGTCAGCGCAGGCCAGCTCACCAGCATCAGCATGGCGGAAACCCTGGGCGACACTGGCAAATACATCGTCGCCATTTCAACCGCGCTGTTTGCCTACTCCACCCTCATCGGCTGGAATTACTACGGCGAAAAAGCGGTGGAATACCTGTTCGGCTTCCGCAGTATCAAGATTTATCGTCTGGTGTTCACCCTGGCGGTCGCCGTGGGTGCCAGCATCAGCCTGGAACTGGTGTGGAATTTCTCGGACCTGATGAATGGCATGATGGCGATTCCCAATCTGATCGGCCTGCTGGTACTTTCCAAGGTGATCAAGGCGGAAACAGATCGCTACTTCAAGGGATAAGGCATAGACGATGAGCCAAGCCCGCAGTCACTGGTCAAATCGCTGGACATTCATGCTGGCTACTGCGGGTTCTGCCATTGGTCTTGGCAATATCTGGAAATTCCCCTACATGACCGGCGTCAATGGCGGCAGTGCCTTTGTGCTGGTATTTCTCGCCTGCATCGCGATTGTCGGCATCCCGCTCATGATGTGCGAAATCATGTTGGGGCGCCGCGCCCAGCGTAACCCCATCGATGGCATGCATGCGCTGGCGCAGGAGGCTGGCAGCAGCAGGCACTGGAAATGGGTGGGCGTCATGGGGCTGTTCGCCGGTATCTTGATACTGGCTTTCTACAGTGTGATTGCGGGGTGGATTCTGCATTACGTGGTGGAAGCGGCTCGCGGCAGCTTCATCGGCATGGATGGGGAGCGAGCAGCGAGCGCCTTTCAGCAGTTTCTGGCATCGCCTGTTGAGCTAGCGCTTTGGCATACCATGTTCATCGGCATGACGCTGGGCGTGGTGGCACGTGGCGTCAATGCCGGGCTGGAGCAGGCCAACAAGATACTGATGCCCTCCCTGTTTGCCATTTTGCTGGTGCTGCTGGGCTACAGCATGTCGGTTGGGGATTTTCACGCGGCGCTTCATTTCATGTTCACGCCCGACTTTTCCAAAGTCACGCCCACTGCGGTGCTCTCTGCCCTTGGTCATGCGTTTTTCTCACTCAGCCTGGGCATGGGCGCTGTCATGGTCTACGGCTCCTATCTGCAACGTCATGTTTCCATTGCCCGTACCTCCATCTATATTGCCCTGGCTGATACGCTGGTCGGCCTGCTGGTTGGCATCGCCATTTTTGCATTGGTGTTTGCCAATCATCTGGAACCAGGCGCAGGCCCCGGCCTGATTTTCCAGACGCTGCCCATCGCCTTTGGCCGCATGCCCATGGGAACAATCATGGGCGTGCTGTTTTTTGTTCTGGTCGCGTTTGCCGCCTGGACGTCGGCGATTTCACTGGTGGAGCCCGCCGTTGCCTGGATCACGGAAAACAGCCGATTGAACCGCAAACAGTCAGCCTGGCTGATTGGCATTGCCGACTGGCTGCTGGGCATCGCCGTCCTGCTCTCGTTCAATCTTTGGCAAGACATTCGCCTGCTATTTGGTCTCGGCATTTTTGATACGCTGGACAAACTGACTACCACCATCATGCTGCCACTGGGTGGACTGTGCATGGCCGTGTTTGCCGGCTGGTACATGAAGACCTCCCATGTGGCAGAAGAGCTGGACATTTCACCACTAGCCTATCGTGCATGGCGCTTTACCATACGTTATATTTCACCCTTGGCGATTGTTGCGATTTTCCTATATCTGACCGGGCTGCTTTAGCACGGCGCTTGATCTCACTTTTCACAGGCAAACCATGTCCGACCTTCAACGTTTATATCCCGGTGCCCGCTACAGCGAGGCCACCATTTTTAACGGCACAATTTACCTGGCTGGCCAGGTCCCCAACGATGGCAGTCTGGATATCCAGGACCAAACTGCCGAAGTGCTGACCATGATCGATAACTTGCTGGCAGAAGCTGGCAGCGATAAATCGCGCATCCTGATGGCGCAGATTTTTCTCGCAGACCTGGCCGATTACGACAGCATGAACAAAGTGTGGGATGCCTGGGTGCCAGCCGGAGCGGCTCCCCCACGTGCGACGGTAAAGGCAGCACTGGCCCGACCAGAGTGGCGGATTGAAATCGTCATAACAGCCGCCCAGCTATAGGCAGAAACATCACCTGCGACCGCGATTTCAACGTCATGCATTGAGAACTGCGGGCAACAAAAAAGCCGGTCTTTTGAACCGGCTTTTTTGTTTGAAAACTGTAATCCGTAATTACAGAGTCAGAATCCATTCAACGATAGTCTTGATGTCTTCGTCTTTTACGTGTGGGCTGTTAGGCGGCATTGGGATAGGACCCCAAACACCACTACCACCAGCCTTGACCTTGGCGATCAGCTTGGCTTCTGCTGTCTTGTCGCCCTTGTACTTGGCAGCAACATCCTTGTAAGCAGGACCCACTACCTTGTTGGCAACACTGTGACATGCCAGACAGCCATTCTTTTGCGCCAGGGCTTCAGCGGCCTTAGCATCTGCTGCGCTTGCTTGTCCAGCCAGCATCAAAGTGCCGGCGGCTGCAACCGTCATTAATAAACCTTTCATGCTTTCTCCTTCATCTCGGTCTTGTAAAAACTACGTTAATACAACTTGTAATGATACCTAGGATTGCCTCGCCTTGGAAAGTGCTTAAGCGTTTTATTAACCCTGTCAATCTCGTGCATCACCTACACCTTATCAACGTCAATAAAGCCTGAACGTTGACCGTGTCCTGTCATGCATCACTTGCACATGCATCATTCTGACTTGCCTGACCGCCAGCCGTTCAATCCAGCTGCCAGGCGACCCCTTCGCCATGCAGGCTAGAGGTAATACTCGGTGCTGTATTCCACCTCCAGCGTATGGACTTCGCCCGGTGCGACGGTGACGACATTGTCAGTCGCATTGGCAGACTCCACACACACCATGTGGCGCCAGCCCGAATGACTGCCCAGATCGCCGATCTCGGCGGCTTTCTGTCCCCAGGGGTTCCATACCACCGTCGATTTGCTGCCGGATTTCTGCACGGTGATACGACGGCGCAGGCCCGGATCTTCAATCACACAGGTGTTCTCGCTATTGATATAGACCCGATCGGTTTCTTCCGTAAAGCGGATGTCGCCCTGCTGCTGCTTGACGGCATAGCCTTCCACCTTGTCCTGATACTGGGTGTTATCCAGCCCGCTGATCTTGATGACTTCAATATCGCTGACATGAAAATAGGTATGCAAAGCCTCACCCAGCACAAACGGTGCGGTACCGGTATTGGTGGTGGTGAGCTGCA